>JBHHVI010000062.1:0-11662 GCA_046754225.1 Thermodesulfobacteriota bacterium
TTTCAGGAACATAAAAAACAACGGGGTCTTCAACGCCGGTTTCCATGGCCCTGTTGTAGACTTCAACAGGGTCGTCACCAAAGCACACCACGTCCTTATCAAGAAAGGACCTGGTGGCCACATACTTGCCGTCGTAAAGTTCCGGGTTGTTTATAAGGACGTTAGGTATCATATAGACTCCTTTAAGGTTATACACGCAGGAACTGCCTCTATATCCTATCAAGGGTACCATGCTCTATAGGAAGTGTATTTTAAATAGCAATTATGTGTACATATGTCAATAGCGTATGCCGCATAAACTTTAAATATACCACATCCGCAAGAATCTTACAATTGTTACAAATTAAAAGAGCGCGGGGTGTCAACGGGTGGGACTACACCTTTATCTTCATCATCTGCACCGCCTTCTCCACGCTCCTGCCGCCGAAGTAGAAGACGATGACCGTCTGCATGATGGACTTGTGGATATCGGTGAGCGGTATCTGGGGGTAGCCTATGTAGGGGGCGAGGATGGTCCAACTGAAGATCGCGAGCATCAGGAAGCTCCAGACGGGCCTGTGGGTGACGCGGAGCACGTTGGCCCAGGGGGGCGCGCCGTCGCCCTCCTTCATGGCGAGTTCCCTCGCGCCCTGTACGTCGGCTATGGCCGTCTTATACTCCTCGATGGCGAGCCTTTCCGCTTCGATGCGAAAATCCGCCCTCTCTTTTTCGCCCATGGACGCGGGGAGATATTTCCCCGCGAGCCTGTCCACGACCTTTCCGACGGTGCTCTGTATCAGGTCTCCCACAATGGGCGTCATATACTCCTCCCCGTCCACTTTACGAGATATTTATGTAATAAGACACCAACCACAACACCCGCCGCGAGAGAAACTACCACGATTTCCATTTCCATCTCATGCCTCCTTTTTGGTTTCACTGTGTTCGCGTCTGAAAAAACCCTCTTCGTCCACTATCCAGCCTATGGGCCCGCATTTTACGCATCCACCGTTGCCGGATTAGATCCGTAGCTCCATTAAACTCTTCTCATGCTCCATGACGGCGTCCTTTATATGGGAAAGGTTTTCGTAAGCCGGGGGCGGCAGACCATCCGCCGAGAGGCCGAGCTCTGCGGAGGCCGTAATAATCTGCAAAAAATTCCGCCACAGGTGCTTTAGATGGAGCCTCGCCTCCGTGGAGAGCCCTCTTATCTCCGCTGCGGCCCTTTCTTCGTCGTACATTCTTTTAACCCGGCCTCCGAGCCGCTTGAGACATGTCACCGGCGTCTTCATAACCTGAAAGGGGATGATTGTCATCTACGGCGAGCTTGTAGAGGTCAATGACCCTGTTTATCCATCCACGTAAAAACTGAGGGTATTTCCTGCCGAGGACGCGGCTGTAATATTCAATGCGGAGGAAGAGATATTCCGTCCAATCATAAACGCCTTCGGACTTCCTTACGAGGCCGAGGAACCCCCCTGCCCTGCCAACGCCCATATTTACCGCCGTATCGAGGACAATGAGAGAGAGGGGCCACGGGAGGGCGGGGCAGCCCGCCTTCTGCCAGTAATCACGCCGGTATATTTCCTTCGCCCTGACTTTCGTCAAACCCTTTATATCCACGTCCGGGTACTCCCTTTTGGATATGCCGAACCGGGTCTCGCCGCCGGGGTCGGCGGGGTCGGCTACATAGCCGCCTTCCCACTTGAATATAAACTCCACGGCGCGCTCAAAGTCGCTCATTTAAAATGCTCCTGTCCGAAGAATATGAAGCCGAGGAGGAGGAGCGAGAGGAGACCCCATACGAGGGCGTGGATAAAGGTCTTTCGCACCGTGCCGCGCGTCTCTTCCATCCATCTGATGAGGCCCTGAACGAACTGGTGGTGCTGATAATGGGTCTCGCTGTCCACGTAAAAGGACTGGAATTCCTCGTCGAATACTTCCCTGACGGCCGTCTTCACCTCTTCACTGTCCAAAACCATAACCCCCTAAGAGAGATTCTCTAACGTAACCTTGTATTTATCCCATCCGCGCTCTTTAAGCTCCCGGGGCGTTCTGCCCTTCATCTCTCTTACAACATCAGGGCTCGCCGTGATAAAACCCATGAGGCTGCCCCCCTCCCCGAAGACCCTTTCAAGGAGGACCTCTCCATCGAGGCTAACGGGCAGGTCTTCAAATTCCGGCTTTTTTCCGTCTATAATCATAATGGCTCCTTAAGGGTTTATTGGAAGGCCTGATAAAAGTAGCTCGCCGTACCCACGCTGTTTGAGTTGTATATCCGCATATTGGACCCGTCAAAATAAAAGATGCCCGACAGGGCCCCGGCGTGGGTATGTGTCGTCCACGGGCTCGGCCCACCCTGAAAAAGCTCAAGCTCCAGATAAGCCGCCCCGGGCGTAACCTCTATGATCTGATAAACTCCGGCCGCCGGTGTGTAGGTCAGCTGGGAACCTATATCCACCGTCCCCGTTGAGACCGGGGTCTTCGCTATCTTGGCCCCTGAAATCGCGTTGTCGGCAACGCCGGCGACCTCCTTACTGTTCACCCCGTCATGGTCGTGTCCCTGCGCCGCCGTGTAGGCGCCGGACTCGCCCAGGAGCTGGGATTTTAAATTTTCAAGGTCATCCCTTACCGCCGTGATCAGCGTGGTGTCCAGTGGGCTGTCGGCGTCAATCGACGTGTCCGCTATGCTTGTCCAGTTCTTTGTCGGCGCCGCCATCTACAACCTCCTACCAGATATAATATCCATCTTCCGTCCCTCCATTTACCATATTGTTTGCGTCGCCTATAAAGGCGTATTCACGCTCGCCCGTTGAGGCAAGAGAGTAGTCGGGCTGGCCCGCCGGCGCTATAAAACCGTACCTGCGGGACATCTTTGTGCTTACCGCCTCGACCTTAACTGTATGGTCTGAAAAATCCGGCCTTACACCGGTAATCATCACACGTTCTCTGACCCAGCCGTCCAGACCATACTCACACGCCTCGTCTGTTGATATGTCTTTTAAATCCGTGGGCTTTATGAATTCATTGTTATAGGCGACGTTATTAATATCCACCTCAAAGGAAACCGTCGAGACAGGGCTCCTGTAACGGTACAGGAGCTTATTGGCGAGCGTTGTGGCTAAGGAGGCGCCGTTTAATGCCGTTATGGTTATGGTATCGGTCCGGGTGGACGGCGGAAGCGTGTTGTAATCGACTATAACGCGTATCCACTTCGTCTCGTCCTTTGAGTAGATATCGTATTTGCCGCACTGTGAAACGGTCACGGCTGAGCCTTGGGCTCCGCCCGGGCAGGTCCACTGAAGGGTATGCTCGCCGCCGGCGTCATAGGTGAAGCTCAGTGTCCCGCCGCCAGTGGGGTTGTTCCTGGAGCAATGATATACCGTCACCCCGGATATGCTCAACGGCTGAGTCCATGTGCGGGTCCTTATCCACTTGCTTTTAATGGTCTTTGTGGAGGCCTCATCCCACTCCGCGGCCCCCTGTGAGGCGGCGTCAAGGGAGATTACGGCGCTCTCGAAATTACCGGACCCGTCTCCTCCAGACTCATCGTAATCGTAATAGACCACAACCCTGTTATAAAAATTATCCTTATAACCTGACTTCTGACTGAAAGAACCCTCAAGTATATTAAAGTTGTCCGTCCATTCTTCGGTAGTCAGTCCCGGGGAAGGCGGAGCAAAGACCTTCAGGGACACCTTCTCACCGTCATGCACTATAAAGGAATTCGTCTCTACCTGCAGTTCGTTAAGGTACTTGTTCGCCTCTTCCGGTTCAGTCAGGACCCTGCTGAAGGCCGATCCGTTAAGCCACAGGTCCCCTTCTTCCGTGAACCTGTTGGTATCGATGTACCCGGCTTCGATGCCGAGCTGGTTCGTCAGGATATCCGTCATGATATCAACGGGGTGCATGCAGGTATAATCAAGATACTGCGTGCCGTCCTCATTCTCCGTGGGGACTTTTGTGCTTCCGGCGTCGGCAAGGTCATCGGCCACTGTTATCCTTATCTCGTCTCCCTTGCGGGACCAGTCGGATATAACACCGGTAAAGGTGGCGGCGTAATCCGAATAAGCCAGGCCCGGGGCGATAAAACCATCCCTCCTTGTGACGCGGCGGTTTTTAAGGTACTCGTCCCTTAAAAGGGGCTTAAAATTTTCCCTGCCCGAGATAACAATCTTGAGCTCACCCCTCGTGGAGAAACCCTTGCCTGGATCAATCTTGTTCTGGAGCGATGAGACGGATTTAAGCAGCGGCTGAACAAAAGAACTTATCTCGTCGGAACCAACCGCATGGACTGAGCCGTCGGCGTGAACCGAAGCGTCAGCGGAAAAACGCACAATCGCGGTGGAGTTCTTCCCGTGGTAGCCGAAATACCGGGTTCCGCCGTCAAGGGCCAGTTCAACGACTACGTTAGGGGAATTTACACACCTTTTAAGTTCGTCGAGAAATCTTTTTGTCAGTTTAATCGCCATATCCAAGCACCCTAACTCAGGTTGTTCGCCGCCACCTTGTTCGCGCCAGTTCCTCCGTCGGCAAACCCGCCCGTGGCATTTACTCTTACGACGTTATTGGTTATCATATAATTGTCGCTCGCCCCCGCCGCCACTTCTATTCCGTATTTCTGAGTGTTGCCAAAACCCGCCATCTGCCCGCTATGGCAGTTTCTAACAGTAAAATTACCCACCCCGGAATCAATCCATATACCGGAATCCGTATTGGAAACTGTTTGACTGTTGCCTGAGGCGAGACACGAATCTATATTCACGTTACTTCCTCCGGCGATACCCAGCCCGTTCGTCCCGTTATTAAAAAATCTGCAACCCACTAAATGAATGCCGTCGACAGTCCCTGAGGTTTGGCCTATAGTCACGCCCCTGTTGGTGTTGCTGGAAAACCAGCAATTGCTGAAGGTTACCCCTCTAATACTTCCACCGGAAACAGTGTCAATCTGCGCGCCGTCATCATTACAGGTATCAAAGGCGGAATTTGAGAAGAAGCACCAGGTTATTTCATTTCCGGCGGAAACATCCAACAAAAGCCCCCTCCCGCAATGGATGAAGTCGCAGGAATCCACCCATATCGCTCCGGACTGTGTAATGGAAAGACCGGCGAGAGGCTCTGAACCTGCCGGGTTGTCGGCGACTACACGGGAAATAAAATGGTCGTTCCCCGCGCCATTTATATAAATCGCCCTTCCGGTGGCGGCGATGGTATTCCTTATATCTCCCCTTGCTATATAGGCTATGGTAACCGCGTTCAGCTCAATCCCGTAGAATTGGCTGTTAATGGTAAAATCTCTTAAAGCGCCTCTGATAATCTTAGTGAATTTGACAGCGCCACCGCCGGTCCTGGTTATTGCGGAGGTAAAACTCATATTACTGCAACCCACATCAGTATATTGAGTAACTCCGTCTCCAAAGACCACACCGTCTATTGCGGCGGACTCTATTTTTATTGTCGTATTACCTGTTCCCGTACCCAATAGATGCACGCCACTCGCTGAAACCGTGACAGCGGAAGTGATTTTATACGTGCCCTGAGGGAAAAATACGGTACCCCCGCCTGTAAGGGCGTCCACAGCCGACTGAATGGCCGCGGTATCGTCAGCCACGCCGTCCCCCACCGCCCCGTATGCCCTCACATCCGCCCAGTGTTCATATTTATGGGTTCCGTCTGAATTGTGTTCAACAAGGGCGAGCCGGTTTAAGGTATCGGCTTTCGAAGGATGTCCGGCCCCCACCATCTCTTCCGTATATTGAATGCTCATATCAGCCATCTTTATTCCTTTCGTCCGGAAAGTTTTATCGTTACATCCCTGTACAACCCGCCCGCGTTAAAGGGGTTGTAGGATTTGGCCCCGGGCCTCATCAGAAAGACATCATCTGGATTGTTGGCCCGTTCCCAGCCTACAAAAAAGTTTTTAAGCCCCGAGGTCTCCCACCACGCGTCTACCGAGGCGTAAAGGGACGGTCCGGCCCCGTGGAAAGTCAGCGTCATCTGCCTTTCCATATACCTGGTGTGTATACCCGTAAGATACCCTCCGTGGCTTAAATTCATATCCGCCCTCACCTCCTGGCCGTGAGGGTCGTAAGACGCCGTGGCATAATCGAGCTCCGTCTTAAGCCCCCAGATGCATACGTACATATAGGGGTTCACAGCGGCGTTAAGGATATTAACCCTCCAATGCCGGTAAAGCCCCGGACTTGTAAACTCCTCAAGAAATATTTTATTATTGGGTGGATATGTGTCTAACGCTCCCACCCATGACGCGCCGTCGTCAGAGTATTGAAGTTGTACTTGAGCCGTCCCTGTACCGAGATTATGTCCCGCGATGGCGAGGTAGTCCGCGGCATAGTTCTGTTCCTCTCCGAAGGTGGCGTAATCTATGATGAAATCAACGGTATTACCGCCGAGGAGCCAGCGTACAGCCACATCGTCGGCAGTGGTGTTCGCCGTAAAGATGTATTTAAAGACCGTCATGGTGGAAGTCACGGCGATTGACTGAGGCCCTTCATCGGTATAGTCAATGTAGGGATTTGAGGTTTTTACCATGTCGATAACGATGGTCTTATTGGATGAAGGGGTCTGAGCCGCAAAGATAACGGCATATTTCCGCCCCTTGACTATACTCTTGCCTGTCTGATAAATATTGACATGAAGTCCCTGACTCCCCGGAGCCGTAATAGTCACCCGTCCAGCATAACCCCCTTCGTATGTATAAGTCGTCTGAGCCGCGAAGGTAGCCGCCGCACCGCCGCCGGTGGCAAGCCCCCACCCGGTTGTGTCGCCCGCCTCGAAATCCCCGTTCGTCAACTGTCCGTGTCCGGCGTCGTATGAGATTATCTGCGTCGCCGTGCCTGTCGCCTCCCAACGGTTTACCTCCAGCATGTTATAGATGTTATTAACATCAGTGCCCGAAAGGGTTGAAGACGCCGAAAAGGAAGAACCCGCCCCTCCCAGCATCGTTTTGTAAAAAAATTTTATCTTTTCCCAGTTCGCCATTTTTCCCCTTAATCCCGGGTCCAGCCACCAGGGGCTGTATTATTCCGATACATTAATTTTTACAGAGATGTTCCTGTCGGCCGCGTCGTTCAACGCGGGAATAATATCGTTTTCAACGATATCGGACCAGTTCTGCTCGCTTAACGGGTTATAAACATTTATCGTCACGCTCTGTGACGCCTGACTCTCTTCCGACAGGGTGGTTTCCACCGGATACGCCTCTGTTGAGCCGCCGTCATAGGCAGGGTTGGCGGTTCCCGAGGAGCTTATGCTCGCGCCCCCGCCGAGCTCGGTACTCCTTATCTGCTCTACCCTGGCAAGACCCGCGGCAATGGCCGCGGCGGCGGCGGCAACCCCGAGGGCCGGGCCCACAACGGGGATACCGGCCATGGCCGCGTAAGCCGATTGTGCGGCCCTGTATGTGTCTATTACGGTCTGCGCTATAGCCGTGGCCTTCATCACCTCGAAGATAGCCCTGTTCTTTGAGCCCGTGGCGACGTAGAGGTTCTCCATGAAGTTGCTCATGGCTCCGAAGGACTCGGAGGCGTACTGGATCTTGAAGTCTCTCGTCTTTTTAGCGTATTCGATGGACAGGCCGGCGTATGCCGCTTCTACGTCGGCCTGGGTCTGACCGGCGTTAATCATCTCCGAGAGGACCTGGGCGTTATAGGATTGGAGCATGGCGAGTCTCTTCTGGTAATCAGAATAGGTGTTTGAGATTTCGGAGTCGACCTCGCCGGGCTCCGGGTTCTTATAAGGAGAAGATTCGGCGAGCCTTATGAGCTCCTGCTCGGCCCGGCTTCTGTCCTCCAGCATCCGAACCCTTTCCGACTCAAGTCCAAGAACCCTTTCAAGCCCCGTCGCGTACTCATGTATCCCCTCGACCCCGCCTGCAAGGGAAACTCCGCCGAGGCTGTCCTTGATACTCGACGCCGATTCTTCTGCCGACCTTGACGCCTTTTCCATGACGGTCGAAAACTCGTCCTTCGCCCTTATAACAATCTCTAAATTTCTCTCATCGGCCATCGTTTTTTTCCTTTAACCGTTTAAAACTCTCAACCCTGTAACGCTCGTAAGCCTCGACAAGCCAGAAAGGCTGACAGCCCCACCCGCCTTCAAACAACAACTGTCCCGTGGACTCTATGAGATAAACGAGCCTTATTACCTCCCACGACTCCTTCACGACATATGTAAGGGGGCATTCATAAAGCCTCAAGTCGCTGAGGGTGAAGACCTTTCTTGCGTCCTTTTCGCGTATCTCAAGGGAGACCTCCTCAGTGTATTTAAATACCGCCCTTGAATCCCCGGTAAGTCTTTTTATGTTGTTACAGTTACGGGCCTCCCTGAGCCTCTTGTCGCATGCGCTGCAGTCAAAGGGGGCTATGTTCCCGGATCCAAGAAAACTCCAGCGGAGGCCCGCTATCAGTTTTTTATCTGTCCCTCGGAAAGTTTCTGCGTGCTCTCCATGGCGCGAACGATCTCAAGAACGAGTTCGGTGCCGGCCGTATCATAGAACTCCGCCGCGTCCCTTACCTCGCTCCCTCCAACGTAGTATCCGGACACGGAGTCGACGTTTTCTATGAACTGTCTTTTCTGGACGTCTTGAGAAATCCCGGCGATCTTTGAAGTGTCGTCAACCCCCTTTGTCTTCGCCGCTATCAGTCTTGAATATTGCTGGACCCTCGAATAGGGAACGAACTTCAACCTTACTATACAGGGGTCTTCGGAATCCCTGTTGCCGCCGTATGAGGGCACGTAGTCGATAAGGACGTCTTTATCAAAGCTTATAATAGCCATAAAACCTCCTTTTAATTTGCCTTGGACAAGGGGCCGGCGTGGCCGGCGCCTTAAAAAGACTAAACCGAGGCCGCCGTATTCTTCAAAAGTACTCCAACTATATACATTGCCGTGGTGCCGTCATAGAGGCCTTCATACTTAAGGGTTATCATCGGATCCTTTTCAAGACTGTATTGCGGTTCTCCTCCCATGCGCTGCGCCCCGGGGATATCAATATAGAGCCCGTGGTTGTCCCCGGCGCCGGCCGGTGTTCCTGAGTCCCAGTGCAGGAAAAAGTTTGTTGTGCCTGTAGCGTTTACCCAGTCATTGAATTCAACCACTGAAGAAAAACCGCTCGCCGGGTCTTCCCAGTCAACGGTAAACTCAACAGAAACCTTGAATTGGCCCATACGTGTTTTGTCGGGATAATCGACACCCGAAAGTCTCAGCACATCCTCCATGCCGTTTTCTATCTTGACGGAAATCTTGTCGGGTTTAATCCTCGTTGCCGAGGCGAAGGAAAAATCGGTGTAATCCGGCCCGGTGCCGGTCCTTGAAATCGTACCCGTGTAAACACTGAGGTTATTGTAATCGCATCTCAGGTTTTCGGCGGGGAATATCGCGCCGCCGAGCTCGGCGGTAACCGTATCCCTGAACTGGCCGAAGACCTCGGCTGTAAGTTTCAGATTGCTCCCGGCCTCCTGTACAAAGGAGAGGCTCTTTACACGCCCTCCCACAAAAGGCCAATTCTTGACTACCGCGCCTTCGTTGACGTTAAGGTTCACCGTCAGCGCACTCGCGGCGAGGTTCGCATTAGAAAAAGGGTCCGCTACCGGTGAGAACATATGGTAATACTGCCCCGATGTACCGTTCTGGCCGCTCGCCACGTGGCCGAAGAAATGTTTTAAGATCGTCCCCGACATTCCGGCCGCGGAGCCCGCCTCCGTAAAAAACGGCATCTCCAGGCTGGTAGTCCATTTCCTGCTCTTACGTGTTACGGTGGTATCGCCTTTTACCGAATCCGAGCCCCTGAATTCCTTGACCCTCTTATCGTCAAATTCCATTTTGGGGATACCCGGAGAAAGCAGCGGCACAAAGCCTATTGTTGTCGACTCTTTTGTGCCGCGTAAATTCTCTTCACCGAGGGCCACGTAGAGTTTATTCTCCGCCATAATCTTGGTTCTCCTTATCTCTCTTTTTTTGGGCGTTTAAGTCTTTTTGGTTTACATTTTCCGTCATCTGTCACTGAGTCCAACCGGTCCAATTCAGACCTCCCTGTACCTGAGAGCGATAGTGTAGATGAGTCTTGACAGATAAACGCCGTTCTCAACACCGACCCTTCTCGCCGTAACTCTTGTTACGCAGCGTGAGCCGGCAAGCGCTCCGGTATTGACGGACCCGACCGTAAGAGACTCTCTTATCTTATGCACCCACATCTGCTGAGCGCTGAGCATTGAGCCGTGGTCCCTCTCCTTTAAAAGGACCCTTATGGTAAAGCCGGCCTCCGCGTATCCGGCCCTCTGACCATGTGTATACTCAAACTCCTCACCCAGATAAAATATCCGCCCATAAGGGATCAGGCTCGCAGGAACGTTCTTGTCGTCTTCATATATGTTCGGAGAAAAATGTATCCCCGTTGATTTGAGCACCGACCTGATATTGTCGGTTATGGCTTTTACGGTGTCTGCGTTACCCACCATTAACCTCCGGTAATCTGGCGAATTTGACCGCGTCCTTTAAAATTAAATCCCGGCCTGACGGCTTTATCTCCTTCCCGTCCTTGCGACATTAAGCCTTGAGCCGGCCTCGACGCCCGTTATATTGCCGTCTCCCGTTGTGTCGTATTTAAAATTAAGCCCCTTGAACGTCTCCTCGGTCTTCCTTTCGTACTCCTTCCATATCTCCCACCAGAAAGTATCGCTCTCGGTTATAAGCCCCTTGCAGACCTCAGCCACGGACGAGTATATATGCACCTCTCTTAAGTCGTAGGGGTCGACTACAAGCTCGGGCCTTTTGCCGAGCCTTATAATCTTCTCCTCGATCTTCTCAAAGGCCCTCTGTATCTCCCTCGAGTAGGAACGGGTCAGGACGTAGCTCTCGCCGGCGGATACGGCGGAGGTAAAGGGAATAGTCGTAACGGTTCCCGTGGAAGACGTGAAGGCCGTAACCTCCCGTGTTTCGTCTTTTGCAAGGCAGCGGGCAAGGCCTCCGGTAAAATACTCGTCCTCGTAACGCATAAGTTCGGAATCCACAATGGTTTGAGCGGAACCGCTTTCGGCCGTGCCCGTAACCCGCCAGCCGCTGTCTTTAAGCTGCGGGAGTTCGTTTACTATGTCCGAGTCCGTAATGACCTTTGCGAGCCTGGACCTTACTATGTCGTAGAAGAGGGTCACGTAATAAGTCGCCGCGTTGTACGCATAGGTTATGGACGCCTTGTAATCCGAACCCGCCCCGGCGTTGTCAACGGAGGTCAGGTTGTATGACAGGAGACCGTCTGAACCAATTGTCATAATACCGGCGTCAACAAGTTTCGCAGTGCTGCCCGGCATAAATACCGTAACAGTCGCGGAAGAGGGTGTTATCTTGCGGTTGTTCTCGTAGACATAGGTCTGAAAGGTATCGGCTGTATCGACCAGAAACTGCTGTTTCATCTTTTCACCACCCCTGAGTTATTTTTTCATTTCCGATGAACGAGCCGCGCGACAGAGCCGTCTTTCATCGTCGTTAGGGGTCTTATCCCGCAGGCTACAACCTTTTGAGCGTAATCCCCTTTTAACTGAGCCGGGATACCAAGGGTTCCCTGCAGTGAGGAACTCCCCTGAATAGCCCCTCCGGAAGAAAGTGCTGCATGCAATCCCGCCGAACAGATAGACAGGCCGTTAACAGAACCCGTGAGGTTATAAGA
>JBHHVI010000063.1:0-11570 GCA_046754225.1 Thermodesulfobacteriota bacterium
GTGCCTGTCGCTTATCTTTTTTATTTTTAGTTCCGGGAGTCCCGCTTCTCTTATCTGCTCCTGCACCTCTTCGGGGCTGAAGGCGGCCAGCAGCGAGTTATAAAAATCCCTCTTTAATACCTCCGGTTCTTCTGAGGAGTATTTTTCCACCATGCGGCGTGCTTCATCAACCGAGGCGGGCCGCATGAGGTCGGCGACAAAGATAATTGCGCCGGGCGCGGCGTACTCGACGACCGTCTCCCATAATACCATCGGGCGGGGGAGGTGGTGAAGGAGGCTGTTGGTTACAATCGCGCCGTAGTCGCGGGGAGGTATGGGGGCGCCGGGTATGCGGCCCCTTACGAAAGTTATCCTCTCCACGGCGTCCGGTTCTCCGGCCTTCCTCTTTTCGGCGAGTCCTATCATGGCGGCCGAGCCGTCTACTCCTATTATGTGCGCTTCCGGAAACCTGCGGGCGAACCTGAAGGTAATATCTCCGGGCCCGCACCCGAGGTCGAGGATATTCCCCTTTATCTTAACGCCGGGAAATTTTTTCTCGAAGACCTTCATTATATGGCTGTGGGGCTCGGAAAAGTCGGCCTCTGCATAGGCCCTCGCCTCTGCCATATCTTCCATCAGTTCAGGCTCGGTGACCCTTTCCATCAAAATATCCTTCCCTAACCGGCCTTGAAGGGCGGACCATCTCAAACGCACGTAACCCTGACAGGAAAGAGGTCACGAATTCCCGCAGCCCTACTCCTCGACGGTGATCTTTCCTACCATGGAGTTGTGGATGAAGCAGATGTAATAGTATTCGCCGGGCTTTAAGAACGTGTGCTCGAATACTTTGCCGGGGCCGACGTTGGGGGCGAGGAAGTGTCCGTCGCTTGGGAAATCCTGTGTGCCGATTACGTGGGTTGTGTTGTCCTGGTTGACCCAGCGGACGGTTTCACCCGCGCGTATCACGATATTATCGGGACGGAATACGTTTTTGACCTTCTTGGACGACTTTGGGGCGTAAACGATGTTAACGCCGTCAACCTTCTCCGGCTTAACAGGCTCGGTGAGAAGCGCCGTAAAGACCCTGCGGTGGACCTTCCGGTGAAAGGTGTGGTCTGCGCGCATCTTGGCCTGTGTCTTTACGATGTTCATCGTTGTCTTAACGAGAAGTTCCTTTTCGGCCTCGGGGGTCTCCGGCTTTTGGATCCTGGCGACGATTTTTGCTACGAAGGGCTCTATCCGTGGTTCTATCTTTTTCACAAGCAACCTCATTACGAGCCTGTTGTCTTTGAGCATGGCCTTCTGGAACTCTTTTATTATCTCCTCATCACCTGAGATGTCCGGCGGCGGTATTGTTTGGATGAGGCGCTGCGTATATTGGTAAAAGATATCATCGTCGATTTTCTTGCTGTAGGCCTCGGCGACCCTCTTAGCCGTTTCAAGTAACGCGTCCTTTCTGGCCGGCGTGGTGCCGGGCTCGAAGGCCTCCTCGATAATGGACTCTACAAGCCCTCCCACACCCTTCTTGATCTTTCTCCAGAGCGTCTTCTCCTGGATATATTTTATAATATTTTCTTCCTCAGCAACGGACCTGGCCGGCGTGGTGAGGATACGGCGCTTTGTCTCGTGGTAAAAGTCGTAGTCGCCGCTGATCACGCTGTAGGCACGGGCGAAGCCAAGCGCCCTTTTAAGGAGTTCGTCCCTTCGCGGAGGCCTGATTTGGGGTTCAAGGGCACCGTCAACAAGCTCTGTTACGAACCCCTCGACGATTTTGTCGTGGGACCTTTCAAGGACCTTCTCGCGCGCCGCCGAGACGTTCCGGGCCGATAAAAAAAGGACGGATATCAAAAGGAGCAAAAGCGAAATTTTTTCAACGCGCCGCATAAAGGAAATCACCTGATTGAGATCAAAATGTGACCTGAGATTAAAATGTGAAATCCAAGGTGGAAACCGCGGTTTCCGGGGCCGGCGTCCTCGAAAGTTGTCTGAAAATTTACCGGGGGTTAAGAGAGGTCTCAGCGGCCCTGTAATTGGATATAAAATTTTACTATCCCACCGGACTGGATGTCAATCCTTTAGTTTCTGGTCTTCTCTCCGCTCAAATATCCTTTTAGAGTGATGGGTTGTCAGGCTGTACTCTTGTATGATACGGCGGGCGAAGGCCCGTAAACCTCAGGGCAGGGCGGGCGGCGCGCTTAAGAGTGCGGGGCATTCCTTATCGGTTCTTTCTTCCCCTCTTCATTGATATTGACAAAGGTGATGTTGGTATCGAAGACGAGCTCCTCCCTGACCGTCTCGATGGAGTCGCAGAGGACCCTTACGGAGTAGGTGGCCGAGGTCTCGCCCTTGCTGGTGCGCTCGATATCGAATTTAAGGACGGAGCCCATGCGGATGCTCTTCCTGAAGACGACGTTATCAAGGGCGACGGTGACGAACCTGTGGCCGGGAAAGTCGAGGTTGGCCGCGATATAGGCGTACTCATCGACCCAGTGGAGGAGATAACCCCCGAAGAGGTAGCCGTAGTGGTTGAGGTGCTCCGGCAGGACAAGTTTGTGGTTTGTCATCGTAACGCAAAACCTTTTTTTAACGTGCAGATTGCTATCCCCCTTTTTTTAAAGGGGGCAGGGGGAGATTTTTCATCCGCCCGTTACAGCCCGGCCTCCACCTGCACGAACCTATCGGCCTTTACACCGCAGACAGGGCAGGTCTCAGGCGGAGCGCCAAGCTCGATATATCCGCAGACCGGACAGAGATAGAACTCCGTCTCGGTCAGGTCTTTTCCGCTACGGGCCGCCTCAAGCGCCTTTTTATAGAGGCTCGCGTGGACAGCCTCGGCCTTTACCGCAAGGCCGAAGATGCGTTTGGCCCTGTGGTCCTCGGCCTCAGCCTCCTTGAGCATGGGAGGGTACATCTCCGTGTATTCATAGGTCTCGCCGCCAATCGCCGCCTCAAGGTTATCGGCTGTCGAGCCGACGCCGTCAAGGGCCTTCAGCTCCCCTTCTGCGTGTATCCTTTCCGCCTCGGCCGTTGTCCGGAAGAGGCTCGCTATATTGGGAAAACCATCGGCCTCGGCCTTTTTGGCGAAGGCCCGGTACTTCTGGTTCGCCTGACTCTCACCGGCAAATGCCGTCTTTAGATTGTCTTCTGTCTTTGACACGTTGAACCTCCTCTTTGTAAACTTAAAAAGTAGACAGCTTTATTTGTCGTATAATGCTTAAAAGTTTTTCCTTGCCAACCCCCCCCTCACACCCCGTACTTCTCCTCGAATTCGTCTATGATGGTTAAAAACTCCCCGGTGAGGCGTTTTCTTGTCTCATTAATAATCTCCGTTGGTATCTCCTTATAAAAGGCCTCTGCGATTGAGCCCGCTATCGCGGCCAGGGTGTCGCTGTCGCCGCCGAGGGAGATTGCCTTCCTCACGGCGTCCTCGAAGTCCCTGGATTCAAGAAACGCGATTATCGCCTCTGGAACGCTCCCCTCGCAGGTGGCGTTATAGACGTAGCCGGGCCTTATCTCGTCGAGGGTCCTTGTAAGGTCATACTGGAACCGTTCGGTTATCTCCCTTTTTATCTCAGCCTTTGAGTTGCCCGTTTTGGCCAGAAACACGGCGAGCGCCGCGGCCTCGGCCCCCTTTATGCCCTCTGGGTGGTTGTGGGTGACCTCGGCGCTCTTTTTCGCCTCGCTCAAGACCTCTTCAATAGAGCCGAAGGCGAACCCCACGGGACTTACCCTCATGGCCGAGCCGTTGCCGAAACTGTTGTAGGGGGTACCTTCCTCTGAGACAGCCCACTCGTAAAAATACATACCGTATCCCCTGTCGGGATATCTTTTTGCGAAGTCTCTCAACGCCTCCTTGTAACCGGTTTTTTTCAATATCGCCGAGGCCACGGCGACGGTCAAAACAGTATCGTCGGTAAATGCGGAAAACTTGTTGAAAAGGGCAAAGTCCGTGGTCTTAATGGGCGTCGCCTCGAATACAGAACCTATAATGTCGCCAGCTATCGCTCCGATCATATTTTACGCGCCCCCCCTTTAAAGATTTATTTTAAAAATTTTAATAAAACTTTTCCCCTTTTAATCTCTTTAGCATAACAGGCGTAAAAAATCTATCCCAGCGTAACGTCGAGGAACATCATCACAACAAAGCCTATCATAACGCCGAAGGTCGCCTCCTTCTCAAAACCCTTCCTGTGGGACTCAGGTATAATCTCGTCGCTTATCACAAAGAGCATGGCCCCGGCGGCGAACGCGAGCCCCCATGGCAGAACGGGCCTCGCCAGGGTTACGACACCAGCTCCGATGAGCCCGCCTATGGGTTCCACAAGGCCCGTAAGGAGCGCTATCAGGAGGGCCTCGCCTTTAGTGTATCTTTCGGTGAGGAGGGCGAGGGCCACGACGAGCCCTTCGGGCATGTTCTGAAGCCCTATGCCCGTGGCAAGGGTCAGGCCGTTGGAGACGTCTCCCCCGCCGAACCCCACGCCCACGGAGAGACCCTCGGGGAAGTTATGGAGAGTGATGGCGATGATAAAGAGCCAGATCTTACGGAGGTTATGGGGGTCGGCCCCCTCGGGGCCGGTGATAAAATGCTCGTGGGGGGAGTAGCGGTCGCTCAGATGTAGAAAGACCCCGCCGAAGATCATGCCGGCGGTAATGATAAGGGCGGCCAGCGCCTTACTTCCCGTGTCCGCATAGGCCGCCTCCACTCCGGGGATTATAAGAGAGAAGGATGTGGCGGCGAGCATTACCCCCGCGCCGAAGCCCATCATCACGTCCTGCGTCCTTTGTGAAATATTCCTTGTGAAGAGGACGGGCACTGCGCCGAGACAGGTGGCCGCCCCCGCGATGAGGCTCGCGAGGGTCCCCAGATATATAATGGGTACATCCTTAAGAAGCGCCCCTATCTTTTCCATAAGCCTTTAATTAAACTTAAAAAAGCCCGGATTTACTTGCCTATGCAGAACTCGGAAAATATCCTGTCTAAAATCTCCTCAGTCGTCACCTCTCCCGTGATCTCTCCAAGGCTCTTGAGGGCCGCTCTCAGGTCCGCGGCCACGAACTCCGCCTCCAACCCCTCAAAGACCGCTCTCCGTGCCCTCTCTATGGCGTCTACTGCCTCTTCAAGGCAATTTTTGTGCCTCACCGATGTTATCATCTCCCAGCGGTCGGCCTCGCTCAAGCCCCCGGGGGCCGGACTACGCCCCAGGGCCTCCTCGAAGATGGCCTCTTCGAGCCCTTCTATCCCCTCTTCCTTTTCCCTTTCCTTTTCCTTTTCCTTTTCCATGATGGCGGAGATGAATTCAACCCGTTGCCCCTTAAACCTCTCCTTGAGGGCGCTTTGCTTTTCTTCACCTACGAGGTCAATCTTGTTGACCACGATAATAACCTTTTTTCCTTCCGTACCGGCGAGGAGTTTTATGTCGGCGGAATAATCCTCCTCCGAGGCGTCGATGACAAAGAGTATCAGTCCCGCCCCTTTTATCTTTTCCCTTGCCGCCTTTACCCCGATGGACTCCACGAAGTCCGCGGTCTCACGAAGGCCCGCCGTGTCCATAAGCCTCGCTGTAACGCCCTTTATGTTCACCGCCTCTTCTATTACGTCCCGCGTGGTGCCGGGCATGGGCGCTACAATCGCCCGCTCTTCTCTCAAGAGGATGTTCAGGAGGCTCGATTTGCCGACGTTGGGTCTTCCGAGGATAAGGACCCTTACGCCTTCACGCAGGGCCCTGCCTTCGTCAAAGGTGTTTATTAGTTTTTTAATGGCCGCTGAGGAGCCTTCCATTTCCTCAAGAATTTTTTTGTCCGGGCCGGCCGGGCCGGCCGGGCCGGACGGGCCGGCTTCAGCCCCTTCCTCCTCTGGAAACACGTCTTCGGGAAAATCGAGGACTGCCTCAATACGGGCCACAAGGTCTGCGACTGTACTTTTTATTTCATTAACCCTTTTCGAGAGCGCGCCGTCGAGCCTCGCCCGCGCCGAGGCGAGGGCCGCGCCGGTGCCGGCCCTTATGACGTCTATTACGGCCTCGGCCTGAGCGAGGTCGAGCCTGTCATTCAAAAAGGCCCTCCTGGTAAACTCCCCCGGCTCGGCCGCCCGCAGCCCGGCCCTTAAGAGTGCCCCCATGGCCTTCTTTAATACAAGCGCGCCTCCATGGAGATGTAGCTCCACCACGTCTTCGCCCGTATAGGACGCCGGCCCCTTCATATGCACAAGGAAACCGTCGTCTATCAGGGATGCGTCCCGGGGGTCGGCAAAACGGCCGTAATAAAGATACCTCTCTTTGTGCCCGCCATCCTTGTTCAGGGCGGCCGGGGAAAAAATCTTCCTGCCAGCTTGAAGGGCGTCGGGGCCGCTTATCCTTATTATGCCGATGCCCCCTTCGCCGGCGGGGGTGGCGACGGCGGCTATGGTATCGAAGATATACCTGTCCATGCACGCTCGTTAAGGTTAAAAAAATTGCAGAAAAAGGAATGACGCTTAAATATATCAGATAATGGCGTAACCCGGCAAGGGGCGGTTTTAGGGTCCCGGCCCGTCTTCGTGAAGAAGGTGAAGGCGAATTTCTTAGCTGCGCCGGGATGCGCCGGGGTTATGCCTTTGCCGGGGCTTTATGGCTTCTGTTTATTTGATACTGCTGCGCTATGGAGAGGAGGTTGTTTACAAGCCAGTAGACGACAAGTCCTGACGGGAAATTAAGGAACATGACCGTAAAGATTACAGGCATGAAGAGCATCATCTTCGCCTGTGTGGGATCGGGGCTTGAAGGCGACATCTTTTGCTGAATGAACATGGAAGCGCCCATAATAATCGGCGTTATATAGTAGGGGTCTTTGGCGGAGAGGTCTTGAATCCAGAGGAATAGCGGCGCGTGCCTCAGCTCAATGGCCACGTAGAGGACCTCGTAGAGGGCGATAAAGACTGGTATCTGGAGTATCATGGGCAGGCACCCGCTCACGGGGTTTACCTTGTTTTTCTTGTAAAGCCCCATTATCTCCTTGTTCAGCTTCTCTTTGTCGTCCTTGTACCTTGCTTTTATGGCGACGAGCTGGGGCTGTATCAGCTTCATACCCTGCATGGATTTGAGGCTGTGCTTTGTAAGCGGATAGAAGATTATCTTGATGAGTATGGTAAGGAGCACTATGGCGATCCCGTAGTTACCGGCGTAACGCTCAAAAAAGTTCAGCACCACGAGCATGGGTTTCGCCATGACGGCGAAGAACCCGAACTCTATCGCTTCCACGAGCCCGTGCTTCTCCTTAAGGAGAAGGTCGTAGTTCTTGGGGCCCATAAAGCTTCTGTAGTTATATACCGCCGTATCACCGGGTGAGAGCTTTACGGCGAACTGCGACGCAGCCCTTTCAAGATTGTCCGAGGCTATTTCTCCGAACCAGTTTGTGGGAATCTTTGTGGAGGTGACGAGGGCGGTCAAAAAATATTTACTCTCGAGGCCGACCCAAAGCATATTGCCGCTCCCCGATTTGCTGGGCTCTTTCTTCTTAATCCTGACAAGCGTCTTGTCCGACCTTACAAGGGGCCCGGTGTGAAAATAAGCTTTTTTTCCCCCCATCTTAAAACCCGCCGCGAGGGCAGTTTCAACGTAACCGTCAAAGGGGTTGTCGCCCGTGTTTTTTACCCGGAGCTCGGTGGAGACATTATAGTTCTTTGCGTTAAATATATATTTTTTTTCAAAACTGAGGCCCCCGCGCGTGGCGGCGGTAAAGACGACCTCGGAGGTATCCCCTGTTGTCAAGAATATCTCTTTTTTTGCCGGGGGGGTGAAGATAACGGTCTCGGCCGTCGAGCCGGAAAGGAGCCTTGTGGTGAAGGTCGTCTCCCTGTTGGGCGTATTTACAAGATCCACAAGGGCGGACCCTTCCGCCCGGGAGGCCCTGTAGTTTTTAAGTTCCCACTTCTTAACCGCCCCGCCTATGTTTGTAAGTTCCGCCCTGTACAAAGGGGTCTCCACCACTGTTAGTTCCTCTTTGGCGGTGATGGTTTCGCGGGGCCGGGTTCTACTCCCTGATTCCACAGGTGTTGCTTCGGGCCGCGGCGCGGCCACGGGGGCCTTGGCCGGCCTCTGTGCCTGCTGCGGCGCGGGCTGAGGGGGAGAAATCAGTTTTATGATATGCGGGTAAGCGAAGAGAAAGACGGCCGAGATCACTATGGCGAGTAAGGTCTTTTTGTCCATTTTAAAATAACAACCTTTTATCTCTTCTTGAAGGAAGCCTCGGGCCGGGTACCGGGTCAACGCCGCCGGGGTTAAAGGGATGGCACTTCAAAATCCTTACGGCGGCAAGGAAAAAACCCTTTATCGCTCCATGGGAGCCTATCGCCTCTGAGGCGTAAGCCGAACAGCTCGGGTAGAACCTGCAACTTGGCGGGAGAAACGGCGATATAAGGGTTTTATATAAAGATATAAGGAAGATGAGCGGTCTTTTTGCCATGACGGTCCTTTAAGAGGCCTTTTCCGGGCTAAAAGGTTTTATTTAATAAATTCAAAAACTCCCCATCGAGCGCATTCAGGTTTGGGACCTCTGCGCGCGCCCTGGCTGAAAAGATTATGTCAACGGGCTTTCCCGGGGATATCTTTTTCTTGTTAATTCTAAAAAACTCTCTTACGAGCCTTTTTATCCTGTTTCTCTTTACGGCGTTACCGGTGCGTTTGCTTACTGATACGCCGAACCTGTTCATTGCGAGGCCGTTAGAGAGGACAAAGACGGTAAAATTAACCGTATCAAGGCGTTTTCCCTCTTTACGTACCCTGTAAAACTCGGCGGGCTTCTTAAGCCTCTCGTTTCGGGAAAAAGTGTTATCTGTGGTTAAAGGCTGCGGCACAACTTATTTCGGTGAACTTACCTGGGGAGCAAGGCATTTTCTGCCCTTGGCCCTCCTCCTCCTGATAACGGCCCTTCCGCCCCTTGTAGACATCCTTTCGAGGAAGCCGTGCGTCCTTAGTCTTTTTTTCCTGCTGGGTTGATAAGTCCTTTTCATTTTTCCGTTCTCTCAATATAAAATATTTTCGCGCCAGAAATACAAAAACCCCTCTTTTTGTTCAGGGTTTTACTCTACTACGAAGCAAGATAAACTTTAATTAAGACACATGGAGCTTGATATTGTCAAGGTTTTTTTCTTATAAGAAGCGTACTACAGCCTCATGGGCATGATTACATAATTATAACCCTTCAAGCCGAGAGGGGTAATAATGCCCGGGTTCAAGGAGTCCTTGAGAAATATCGTGACCTTTTCGTCGTCCACGGCCTCGAGCATATCTATTATGTACCTCGCGTTGAAGGCGATCTCAAGGTCCTCACCGCCGTACTCCGTGTCAAGCTCCTCTGTGGCGTCCCCTATGTCGGGGCTTGAAGAGGAGAGAACGAGTTTTGATTTCGTGAAGTTGAACTTGACCCCCTTTATCCTGTCCGAAGAGAGTATTGACATCCTCTTTAGTGAATTGAGGAGTTCAACCCTTTCAAGGACCACCTCTTTGTTGTTTTCAACAGGCACGACCTTTTTATAGTCAGGGAATTCTCCCTCTATTAAACGTATGTTTATATAAGTGGTGTCCTTTTTTATGAGTACGTTTTTTTCTAAAATACTCATAAAAAACTTGCCGTCAACCTCTTCCTCGAGGAGTTTTTTTATTTCCATAACGCCTTTTCTGGGAAGGAGCACGCTCTTTTTTTCAGTTACGCCTATATCGTCTTCCTTTTCAATCAACGCGAGTCTGTGACCGTCCGTGGAGACCATCTTTGTCTTCTGCCCCTCTTTCTCAAGCAAAAAACCGTTTATATTATAACGCGTCTCGTCAGTTGATACCGCGAAGGATGTCTTGTCTATCATCTCTTTTAAGGAGTCCCTGTTGACCTCCACGAGGCTCGTTTCCTCTACGGCCGGGAATACGGGAAAATCATTTGATGGAAGACCCATAATATTGAAACGCGCCTTTTTGCCCTTGATCGTAACCTTTCCCTCTTTTCCCCCTGATACGTCTATTGTCTCGTCGGGCAGTTCTTTTACGATTTCAAATAATTTTCTGGCGTTTACCGTTACAGACCCTTCTTCGGTTACCGTGGCCTGGACGCTGTCTTTAATAAAGACCTCAAGGTCCGTGGCCAGAATATTCAAATTCCCACCGGAGGCGTCCAGCGAGACGTTTGATAGTATGGGCATGGTGTTTCTCTTTTCCACGATACCCTGAACGCGCTGGAGAGGTTTTAAAAAACCGGTTTTTTTTATAACGTACTTCATCATCTTCCTTTCTATTCTATTAATATAATATTTTAATAAATAGTAATATTAGCAGTAGGGGCTGTGAATTGGTTGATAAACGCCCAACGCCCCGTAAAACCACAACAAAGAGCTTTCCGATATTGTTGATAACCTTCGGTCTTATAAACACCGGCGCCCCGCGAAAACCCGCCCTTGAGGCTGAACACAAAAATGTCGGTCTTATTAAACAGCGCCCAACACAAACTCAACAGGGTTGATAACACCCCAACTTGTTAAACGACACCGAGGTTGTTTTTTATCATCTTTACGGAGTGGTTTAACTCCTGGCTTTTCTTTAAGCCCTGCTCTATCTTTTTTACGGCGTATATGGCCGTGGAATGGTCTTTGCCGCCGAAGGCGGAACCTATCTCGGGAAAAGAAAAATTACCGTATTTTCGCGCCAGAAACATCGCCACCTGCCTTGGAACAGCCACGGCCCTGTGTCTTTTTTTGGAGTTAAGATCTGAAAAATTTATCTTATAAAAGCCGGCCACGGCCCGTTGAATCTCGTCTATCCTTAAAAATTTTTCACTGGTGTCTTTTAAGAGGTTTTTTAACGCGTCTTTACTCGTGGTGAGGTTTATTTCCTGATTTGACAGACTCGCCACAGCGACAACCCTGTTTAAAAACCCCTCAAGCTCTCTAATATTGGAACTGCTTACCGAGGCGAGCCACTCGGCCACGTCATCGGGTATATGCTGGTCCTCGGCCTGGGCCTTTTTCCTTATAATGGCTATCTTTGTCTCCATGTCGGGGGGCTGAATGTCGGCTACAAGCCCCCATTCGAACCTGCTCCGGAGCCTCTCTTCAAGGCCGTCTATATCCTTTGGGAACCTGTCGCTTGTCACCACTATCTGTTTGTTGTTTTCGTAAAGGGTGTTGAAGGTATGAAAAAACTCCTCCTGTGTGCGTTCCTTTCCGCCCCAGAACTGGATGTCGTCGATTAAAAGGACGTCGACGTTCCGGAACCTGCCGCGGAACTCGTTCATCTTCTGCCGGCTGACATAGTTGATGAAGTTATTCATAAAGCGCTCGGAGGTATAGTAACAAACCCTGGAGGAGGGGCTACTCTCGGCGACCTTGTGCCCGATGGCCTGGAGGAGGTGGGTCTTGCCGAGCCCCACGCCGCCGTAAATAAAGAGCGGGTTGTATTTGCTCGCGAGGTGGTTTGAGACCGCGATGCACGCCGCGTGGGCGAATTCGTTGGCCTTGCCCACAACAAAGTTCTCAAAGGTGTATTTAGGGTTTAATTTCAGGTTCGCCGGCTGTTTCTGCGCCTTCGCGGCCGGCCGCGCCTTTGTTGGCGGCTTTTTTTCGGCCGCCCCCG
>JBHHVI010000064.1:0-11194 GCA_046754225.1 Thermodesulfobacteriota bacterium
ACCATTACAGGGCAGGTTGCCTCTCTTAATATCTTGTCCACGTTTCTTCCGAGGTATTTGCCCATGCCGCTCCTTCCTCCAAGACCGAGCACTATAAGGTCGGCATGCAACTCGTCGGCGTAGGCGACGACCTCTTCAGTGGCGTCTCCTTCCCTGACTTCCGTCTTGATATCAACTCCGTTGTCAGTGGCTATTGCGATGAGGTCGTTCAGGATGGCGCCGGCCTTGTCCCTCAAGTCACCCTCTATGGCGGCCCAGAGGCTGTCCGAAGGGCTGATTAGCTCGCCGATAAAGCTTATGACCTTCAAGCCGAAGACCTCGGCATTCTGGTCTTTCGCAATTTCAATTCCCTTTGTCGCCGCGCGCCTCGCCGGCTCCGAGCCGTCAAAGGGTATCAATATCCTTTTAAAGACAGGCATGTTTACATCCTCCTTCCCGGCGCATTTAAAGGGCGTCAGTGTTTGCCGGGAAAACCGCCCGTTCCCGTAAAGGCCATGTAGAGGGAATAGATGCTCACCCCTACGGCTATAATCATCTCTATATAAAGGAAGATGACCCCCCATTTGTACCAGGGCTCATACTCCGCCTCCTCACCGTGTCTTATTGAACCGAATTTCATGATATCAACCTCCGTTATGCCTTAAATCCATTACCGTCATCTGCCGAACCAGTCTTTCTTAGTTCCTATGCCGTGGTCCTCGGGATGGATGTCGTAGTGCATTGCCCACAGGTAAAAGAATATAAACGGTATGAACATGAATATGGCCACATAGGCGTAACCCCTGTGGATATTGTGTGAGAACCCGTAGATGAGCGGGTATAAAACGCCTCCGAGACAGGATATCCCGCCGATAAACCCTGTGGCCGTGCCAGGGCGCCTCTTGAACATGAGGGGTACGATGGCGAAGGTGCCTCCAGTGCCGAAGCTCACCGTTATGCCGAATACGGCAAGGATAAGGACGGAGAGGACGACGTTGCCCGAAAGCCCCGCGATGGTGAGGAGCACCATTGTCACCGTAATGCTCACGAGGGCGAAGAGAAGCCAGTGCACCCTCGGTGAGTAGGGGAGCGCCTTTGATACGACGGGGAAGGGCATCCAGCCCTTTCTCTGCCAGAGGTCCGACATGTACCCGGCGAAGGGCCTGAAGAGCGAGGCGTTAAAGGATTGTACGGCGGCAAAGGTGCCGGCGGCAATCTGTACCTCCCTTACTCCGGAAAAGCCGAGGTCCCTTATGGCGTCGGAGAAGCCCCTTGCGTAATATCCGGGGAGCCATGCGTTCATGCCTATTTCGAGGCCGAAGCTCATGGCGTAGGCGAACATGAGGGCTATGGCAGTGAAACGTGTCCAGACGAAGGCCGTATCCTTTATGGTGGCCGTCTTCCGCGCCATTTCCGCCCTCTCGGCGCTCTTTGCCGCCACACCCCGGATAAGGCACCAGGCGGCGATAAAGAGGGCCACGATGCCGAGATGGAGAAATGCGTCGGAATAGTTAAGTCCGTATATCCTCGGCAGCAGCAGCGCCCCCACACCGGCCCCCACGTTGCCCGTTCCGGCATAGAGGCCTTCGGCGGCGCCCATCTCCTCTTCTTCGAACCACTGGGCCACCTGCTGGATGCCGATGACGAAGGCTATGCCCGCCGTGGCGACTACGGCGCGCTCAATAAAGAGTATCCTGTAGTCCGTTGTGAAAGAGGAGGCGATGCTTACGACGCCGGTGACGCCAAGCACTATTGAGAAGGCGATGGGCGCTCCCAGCCTGTCTGACATCCAGCCGGCCACGGGCCTCAATATTGGCGCCGTCCATATGGCCGAACTCGCCAGTATCCCCATCTGCGCGATGGAGAGGCCGAACTTCTGGGCGATACTGGGGCTGAAGGCCGCGGTGGCGAACCACATGAGAAAGCACCAGAAGAAGGCCACCGCCGCGATAACGAGCTGTTCAACCTTATGGGTCCTGATATTCCGCATTTATCCCGACCTCCGTCTATTGGTCCCCACGCTGAAAACAGGCTGAAGAGAGGAGGGTTAGAGCGCCGCTTTTTTCAGCCGCGTTTTTCGTCATGCGCTCCCTGTGGCGTCCCGATGATTTAGAATTTTTATTCTGTAGAAATTTTTATGCAGGCAACCGGCCGGGGCCGGATTAAAGCGCGGGGACGTGGCGTATTAAGAGCGTCGCGGCTTAACTGCGGTGAAAAATAAGCCGCAAGGAAAAGATTCTTTCTGGAGAGTAATGCTTCTCCTTAATCATATAAAATATTACAAAAAATGCAACACGTTTTTTTAAAAAAAACCTGATTTTTCACAGAATTAGCACAGGTATAACCTTATCCTTATTTGATTAACGCCCCGTTTTTTTCGTGGCCTCGAATATCCGGTCCATGCCGGAAAAATCTTTTTTCACTGTGGCGCCTATGAGCGCGGGGTCCTTTGACGCCAGTCCCTTAACCGCTTCTCCCTGAGACCAGCCAATCTCCATTAAGAGGACGCCGCCGGGCCTTAAATACTCCGGGCCGCCCTTGATAATCCTCCTTATGAAAAGGAGCCCGTCAACTCCGCCGTAAAGGGCCGCCGGGGGTTCAAAAGCCCGGACCTCTGACTCAAGGCTTTCCTTCTCCTTTGTCGATACATAAGGCGGGTTTGATATTATGAGGTCCGCCTTGCCCTTTAACCCCAAACCCCCGAGGGGGCCAAAGAGGTCCCCCTCGATAAACTTTACGCGTTTATCCACATTATTTGCTATCGCGTTATCCCGCGCTACATCGAGGGCCGCCCCTGAGATGTCTGTGGCGTATATGAGCGGGGCCGCGCCCTTCCTTAAAAGCTCAACGGCGAGGGTTACGGCGATACAGCCGCTTCCCGTACAGAGGTCTATAATGACGGGTTCTTTTATGCCCTCCAGGAATTTTAAGGCCCTCTCCACGAGGAGTTCCGTCTCCGGCCTTGGAATAAGGACCGCCCTCGTGACCTTGAGCCTCAAATCCCGGAATTCAGTCTCTCCAGTTATATAGGCGGCTGGCTCACGCCTCTTTCTTCTCGCCATGAATGCCTTTATCCTGCCGTGCTCCTCCGTGGTGATGCTTTTTTCGGGGTTTAAAAAGAGTTCGTGCCGTTTGCACTTAAGTATACGGCATAACATCCGCTCGGCCTCAACCACAGCGTCAGGCACACCGGCTCCTTCGAGTTCTTCTATGGCGCTACTCAGGGCTTGCCTGATATTACCCCCTTCTTCCATGAGCGTTACAACCCCTGATTCATTCCTTTAAGATGGTGGTAGGCCGGGAGCGTGGAGACGCGCCTGTCCTCAAGGGGGCTTCCTACGGTGAAGTGGTAAAGGCTCTGGAAGCTGATCCCCGCAAGGCCTATGAACTCATGGAATAGGTCGTCGTAGAAACACCCTATGCCCGTGCCCCTGAAGCCCCGGGCCTCGGCGCCGAGATAAAGTACCTGGCCTGTAACCCCGGCCTCCCAGTGGAGGTCCCTGTACATCCAGGGCGCCTTTTCGATGGCGTCACAAAACCGCGCTAACATGGCGACGGAAAATGCGCCGTCCCCGGCTATATCCTGATTGCAGCAGATGAACCGCGCCTCGTCGGTAAAAAAACCTTCCTTGAGAAGATAGAGGGGGAGGACCTTTCCTCCGGCCTCTTCCCATAAGAACTCACCGGAGAGTTTTTCCCTTAAGTCATCAACATCGTTTTTATTGCGTACAAGGATGTAAAGCCCGGATTTCAGCCCCCGTACCCTGTGGACGAAGAGCGCGAGGTGGACGCGCGCCTCTGCGGGAAAGATTGAAAAGGGGCCGTACCCTCTACGGGGAAGGGTCAGGGCGAGTATGGCGAAGAGGTCTTCTCGGGCCATTGGCGTTGATGAGTCATAGGCCTGCCCGCTTCTTCGCCTCCGGATTATTTCCGCGCCGCTTACACCGGGCGGGTTTTTTATCATGAAGCCGGCGTCATTGGAATCAGGTGGGGAATCAGGTGGGGTGGCGGGAGGAGAGGCGGGAGGAGAGGCGTCGCCTGCTGCGGGCCTTCTTGTAAGGAGTGAAACCTCCTTTATAAGAGGCCACCCCCTGTGCCCGGCGCTTAAGCGTTCGGGCTTTCCCGTGAATTTTAATTGTCTGAAAGAGTCTATAAGATGGGGCGGGAGGCCTCTTGAGGCAGGCTCTTCCGTGGCGGCGTGGACGAGGTAAAGGGGGCCGGGGTGGTCCCGTTCGTCCTCTATCCATTCAGTCCCGTCGAAGCCCAAAAGCGTCTCAATATCATCGTCGGAGAGGGCGCTCAAAGAGGTAAGCTTCCAGCCTAAAAGGCCTGCCGAGAGGCTCATGGCCCCTGCGGCGTGTCCGAGGTCGAGGTTCGAGTACCTGAAGGCCCTTTCACCGTACTTCCACGCCTCACGCCAGAAGATGGAGGTGAGGGCGGCCAGGAAACCTTTTGTCCTGAAATTCTCCGATATTCCGGCCCAAAAGTCTTCATCGAACTCCGCCCTCCTTTCGAGGTGATGGTGATAGGAGTTGTAGTGAAAAAGACCGCCTTTCACCTGACCCTCTTTTAAAGGGGGGAGGATAAGATAACACTCCTCGGGGTGGAGGTTCCCGCTCGAAGGGTTTATACGGAGGGACCATGAAGCGCCCTCGTAGGACTTCCACGCGCTTAAGGAGAGGGAGAGCTCAAGAAAGGCGGCTGTGGATTCAAGGTTAAAGGGCTTTGCCGGGCCTTCCCGCCCTTTAAAGAGCGAGTCAAAATCCCCGGGCGGGTCCTTTTTTATGAAGGGGAGTTTTATCGCCTCAGAGCCTTTAAAGGTCCTGAAGGGGTCGGGCTGGTTCGCCCAGTCAAGGAAGCCGGGCGAGTCGGCGTAGCGGTCGGGGCGGTGCTTGGTGCTTTCGTGATAGCGGATAACGCCTTTAGAGCTCTTTTCCATGCCTCATGTTAGCATCTTTTCGTCTCTTTATGAAAGGGGTCTATTTTGATAAAAGATTATTTTTCATCCTTTTCGAGTTTTAAAGAGACGGAGTTTATGCAGTAACGTTTACCCCCGGGCGCGGGGCCGTCGTCGAATACGTGGCCCAGGTGCGCGCCGCATTTGCTGCAGAGCACCTCCGTTCTCCTCATAAAGAGGGAATTATCCGCCTCCTCCTCTACGTTTTCCGTGGATACCGGACGTGTAAAACTTGGCCAGCCCGTGCCTGAGTCGAACTTTTTTTCAGAGCTGAAGAGTTTTTGGCCGCAGCAGACGCAGACGTATTCACCCCGTTCATGGCACTCGGCATACTCGCCCGTAAAGGGCCTCTCCGTACCTTTTTTGCGGGTGACCTTGAAGGCCTCTGGTGTAAGTATCTCCTTCCATTCGGCCTCTGTCTTTATGATTTTTTTATCTTTCATATACTCTTGGCATATACTCCTGGCATATACTCCTGCATATATTCTGGGCCGGCTATTTTTGCCTTATACCCTCTAAGGAGAGGAAGAGCTCCGCCTCTTTTGCCGTGGGGCCCAGGTCCGTCGTTATATTGTAGTCCTTCAGCGCCAACGTGACGCTGCCCACAAAGCCCCGCCGGTATCCGCCCCAGGGGTCATTACCTGCGCCGACTTCCTTTGCCTTAATAACTATGGGACGGGTGACGCCGTGGAGCGTAAATTTGCCCTTTAAAAGGGCCGTGCCCTTTCCCGTTGGTTCATAGGAGGTGCTCACAAAGGCCGCCTCGGGGTATTTTTTGACCTCGAAAAACTTTTCTCCCCTCAGGTGCTTGTCCCGCTCGGGGTTATTGGTGTCCACGCTCGAAACATCCACCGTAACCCGGACCTTTGACGCCGCCGGGTCCTTCTCGTCGTAGGTGAAGGTGCCGTCAAAATGGTTGAAACGCCCGAGGATATAGCTGAAGCCGAGGTGCGAGATCTTGAACTGTATAAAGGCGTGTGCGTTCTTTGAGTCGATGAGATAGTCGGCGGAGATAGCCGCCTGAGGAAGAACGAAAAACGCCGCCGCCGCGAGAAGATATAAAATACCGGTCTTGATCCTGTGCATAACCCCTCCTTATTTCTTTCGTTTTATTCCCAACATCCTCGTTAACGTCTCGTCCCCGTCGATGAAGTGGTGCTTCAAGGCCCCCATGGTGTGAAGGACCGTAAATAACATTATAGCATGGGCCGCGAGGTAATGTATCTCTCCCGCCATATCCTCCTGATGCTCTATTCCGGAGATAACCGCCGGTACTGTAAACCAGTTGAAGAGCTCTATCCCCCTTCCTTCGGCCGTGGGGATAAGGTACCCGCTTATGGCGGCGGCGAAGAGAAGAAAATAAAAGGATTTTTGAACAACCGAGGCCGTTATCCGTTCCCACGCGGGCATCGGAAGGAGCGCTGGCCTTTTTACTGACAATACCCACACAGTCCGTATTACAAGGAGCGCGAAGACAATCAACCCGAAGCTTTTATGGATGTGAGGGGCCGTATTGTACCACGGGTGCGTATATTCAAGGCCCGTCATGTATCTGCCGAGAAAGAACATCCCTATAACAAGGACGGCCATGGACCAGTGAAGAACGATTAAAACCGCACCGAAGCGCTCTTCAGTCGAAACCGGAGACACCTGCTCCCCTCCCGTTTAAAAGATATCCCCGCGCATAAGACGTTTAGCCCTGCGGCTGTTTCATGAAAACCACGTCCATGGTTTCTGGGTTTATTGTAAATTTATCATTGCCCGCTACCTTAACTCAACCCCTAAAAGGCCGCCCTGTCAAGACGGCGGGCAATAAAGGGCCGTCTAAATTTTGAAGATCATCCTGAAAAGTATCTGGAGGATTACGGGGGCGAGGTCCCGTGCCATTTCCGCCGGCCTTATGGGCGTATAGTCTATCTCAGGGGTAAAGGGCTTTGTGATGGCGCTCGTGTCGAGGGCCTTCTGAAGGTTTTTCAGGGTCTCAAGGTTCGGCCCTGTTGGTGCGCCTTTTTTATCCGCGCCCCGTAAGGCGGCCCTGTGCGCGGCGTACTTTGTAAGCCCGCCCCTGTTAAGCCAGAGGCCCGAGCAGCCCTGACACCTCCTGATGGAGGCGTCAGGGGGCAGGGAGGGGTCCTTGAAATCCCTGAGGGCTATGGAGCATAGGGGACACTTGCCTGAACCCTTCAAAGAAGGGTTCAGGGCGGCGAGGGCTTTCATGTCCAGGCCGTCGAGCCTCAGGGCTTCTTCGGCCTTGAGGAAGTAGAGTTCCCATCTGTCGAACCACACTCCGCCGCAGCGTCCGCACTGGTCGAGCAGAAGCACCCTGCCGTAGGTGGCCTTCGCGAAGACCTCTTTCAAGGCCCCGCCGCACCCGGGGCATCTTTTTTTCTTCTTTTCCATAGAATATCAGGGGGCGGGTAAGGATTTTAAGTTGTTAACGCCGCCCCCGCCCGATAGCCCGGCATTACGTGCCTTACGTGACTCCTCTCTTCTCCCATATATAGGCCATTTTTTTAAGCCTCTCAATCCTTTTCTCAATCGGCGGGTGTGTTGAGAGGAGGTTGGCGAGGGGCCCCTCTCTGTCGTTGAGCCTTCTCTTCATGGGGTCGCTTATGAAGAAATGGGCCGTGCCCCTGCGGGCTGACTTGAGGCGCGTCGCAGACGCGGCAATCTTCGAAAGGGCGCTCGCCAGTGCGCCGGGGTTTCTCGTGAACTCCGCCGAGCTGGCGTCGGCATAGTACTCGCGGCTCCTCGATACGGCCATGGCGATTATCCTTGAGACGAGCGGCGAGATGAGCACGAAGACAACTATGACTATGAGGACAAGGGCGCTTCGCCCCTTGCCTTTCGTCCTCCTCCGCCGTACCCCTCCGTACCTCCATGACCTTATCGCCCAGTCAGACAAAATGGCCACCGTCCCCACGAGGACGGCGACGACGGTCATGGTAAGTATGTCGAGGCTCTTAATATGGCCCATCTCATGGGCTATGACGGCCTGGAGTTCCTCTCTCGTCATGGCGTCGAGGAGGCCTTGAGTCACGACTACCGCGGCCCTTTCGGGGCTTCTCCCCGTGGCGAAGGCGTTTGGCGCCGCGTCGGCTATTACGAATATCTTCGGCATGGGGAGCCCCGAGGCCAGCGCCATCTCCGTTACGACGTTATGGAGTTTTTTGTGAGAGATGTTCTCGAACTCGAGCCCCTTAGCCCCGAGAGATTTAAGCACGAGCTTGTCGCCGTAAAAGTACGCCGCGCCCCCGTTGATGGAGGCCAATGAAAGGGCGACAACCGTAGCCGCGGGGAAGCTGAAGGCCTCAATAGTACCGAAGGAGTAAAGGTCCACGGCAAAGCCAAGAAGGATAATGAGCGCAAAAAAACCCACCATAAGAAGGACCGTAATCTTTCGGTTCCTCCTCTGCTGGGAGTAGAAGTCAGTCATGGTTTTTTTTATTGGTTAATAAAGAATTCTTAATTGAAACGCCCTATGTCCTCTCACTTGAGGCTCAGGTCCACTTCCGGTGCGGCCTTTGCCGCCTCTTCGGCCTGAAAATAATCGGCCTTCTTGAAGCCGAAAGCGCCGGCTATCAGGGTCGAGGGGAAGACGTCCTGCTTGACGTTGAACTGCATCACGATGTCGTTATAGAACTGCCTGGCGAAACCTATGCGGTTCTCCGTGCTTGTGAGCTCTTCCTGAAGTTGGAGGACGTTCTCGTTGCTCTTTAAGTCCGGGTAGTTCTCCACAAGGGCGAAGAGCTTGCCGAGGGCCGCTGTGAGCATGTTCTCGGCCAGCCCCTTGCCTTTTACCCCCTCGGCCCCCACGGCCTTGCTCCGGGCCTCTACGACCCTCTCGAGGGTCTCTCTCTCAAACTCCATGGCCCCCTTGACGGTATTCACAAGGTTGGGTATGAGGTCATGGCGTCTCTTTAACTGCACGTCGATCTGGCGCCACGCGTTCTTGACCTGGTTTCTGAGGGTTACAAGTCTGTTGTATGCGGCGACGGCCCAGACTATTATGACGGCTATGAACGCGAAAAATATATAAGCGTAACTTGACATGGTTTTTTATCCGCCTTTCTTTTTAAAGGCCGTTCTAAATTTTTTTGTCTTTCCGGCACAGCCCTTTTAATGTACAGGTATCTGTTGCCTTTATCCGTGACTTTTGAACCATATCAGCCGGGGGTCGGCGGGAGAAGTTAAGGTCAGGTTTGCCCGCCCGGAGATTAAGGCCGGTCTAATACTACTACAGCAAGGTTTATACTTTCAAGGGGTTTGACGGATGTTTTTTCTCCAACCCTGTTATTGCCATGGACGCGGGAATGTTGTATATTTGTACCGGTTTTTTTGTTTGACGAAGTTGGTCCGCCGGCCCGTTTACGGCCTTTGGGGTACGCGCCATCGCCGGGCAAATGGGTATATCCCTCTAAATCGCATTGAGCCAACGTAAGAGCGCATATGTTGATTATCGGAAGACCGGATGCCGACAGATTCATCAATGGGCTGAAAAACGGGCTGAAAAAAGAGCACGACTTTATCGACGTCACAGATAAGCTCCTCTCGCCCAAGGAATATTTCTTTCCGCTTCTCGATACTACTTTCACATTTTCGATAAAGGACGCCGTCGTCTCCACCCCGGCGCCGCCGCGTAGTTTCGTCCTCTGGGGCCTCTCCTTGAGGGACTTGGAGGCGATAACCTACCTTGATGAGATAATGTCCACGCCTGAAAAAGACTATTATTATTTTCGTAGGAGAGGTCGCGCGCTCCTCGTGGGGCTCACGGAAGAGAAGTTCAGCCTCCCGCCCGGCGGTGATATCATCCTTTCAGTCCTGGAGAAAGACGCGCTCAAGGTGAGCGCCGTAACTCTCAGGGGCGAGAGGGCGGTTAAAAAGTATCTGCCCCGCATAAAGTCCTTTAAGGAGCGCCGGAGCCACACCCGTCCCGTCCCTGCTCCGCGTGCGGGCGAAGAGGGTACGATGACCGCCCTGAGAAGACTCCTGATGGACGCCGAGCGCCTGAAAGACGCCGTCCAGTGGTCATGGAAAGGGTATCCCAAACTCTGGGAGAGGCTCATGGGGGAGTGCCTCGGCTGCGGCATATGCACATACGTCTGCCCCCACTGCCATTGCTTTTCCGTGGAAGATGGCGTGGATTTGTCCGGAGATACCGCGCGGCGGCGGCGAAGGTGGGACGCCTGCACGCTCCCCGGATTTTCAAAGGTGGCCGGAGGCGCGGACTTCCATCCGACCAGGAGACACAGGTACTATAACTGGTTCTTTCACAAGTTCGTAAGGGCCTATCTCGAATTCGGAAAGGCCCAGTGCGTGGCCTGCGGCAGGTGCGCCGACCAATGCCCGGCCCGTATAGATATAGAAGAGATACTTTTGGATATAACGGCGAGGTACGAAAGACGCAAACGCTCATAGCCGCCCATATTATGAAAAATATCTACAGGCCCACAGCCGTTAAAGTCGTAAAGGTCGAGAGGCACTCCGGGGACGTCTCGCTCTTCCGTCTCAAGAGAACGGACGGCAGGCCCTTCAGCGCGGGCAGGGACGGGCTTTCCTTCGTGCCGGGCCAGTTCGTGCTCGCCGGCCTCTGGGGCTACGGCGAGGCCCCCTTTGGCGCGGCATCGGACCCCTATGATACGTCGCGAATCGATATCGTCGTAAGGAGGGCGGGCCAGGTTACCGGGGCTATGCACGCCCTTAAGAGGGGCGCTCAAATGACTCTGAGGGGCCCTTACGGCAACGGCTATCCCCTGAAGTTCTTCTCCGGCATGGACATCCTCCTCGTAACGGGCGGCTGCGGAATACCACCCATAGCCTCTCTTATAAGGTATATTATCAAAAACCGCGCCTCTTTCGGCAGGGTCCATCTGATATACGGCGCCAAGTCCTGCGGGGAGCTCCTGCTTAGAAGGGACCTTAAAAAGTGGGAGAAGTCCATAGACGTCACCCTGACGGTGGACAGGCCCGAGTGCGACTGGGAGGGCCGCAGCGGGCTCGTCTCCGACTGCCTTCCGGCCATTAACGTTGACCCGTTGAACACGGTCGTCGCCATGTGCGGTCCCGGCCCCATGGTCGACTCCATAGAACACCTCGTGAACCTCAAGGGCATCTCCGACAGGAGGATCTTCGTAAGTATTGAGAGAAGGATGCAGTGCGGCGTGGGCAGGTGTCAGCACTGCGTCACCGGCGGCAAATACGTATGCACCGACGGTCCGGTATTCAACCTCGACGAGATAGACAGGAACTGGGACTGAC
>JBHHVI010000065.1:0-10884 GCA_046754225.1 Thermodesulfobacteriota bacterium
CAAGAAGGCCGGTGGTTATAAGAACGGTTTTTACGCCCACTAAAGCGGGTTGGCGGTTTTTATAGACGGGATCTCAAAAAGACCGTCAGATATTGAGTTGAAAACTTTAATATGCAGGAAAAAAAGAGAGTAGGTTTTATAGGTGCGGGGGTCATGGCCGAGGCGCTCTTAAAAGGCTTTCTCGCCGCTGGCCACGTGACTCCATCCCGCCTCATCGCCTCCGACAGCCTTTCCGAAAGACTCGCCTATCTCGCCGAGACCTACGATATCAAGGTCTGCAGTAAAAATTACGAACTCGTAAGGGATTCTGATATAATATTTATTACCGTAAAGCCCGGCGATGTGGGTGCGGTTTTAAAAGAGATAGCCCCTGAGCTGACAGACAAAAAGCTTATCATATCCGTTGCCGCCGGCATTACGACGGCGCGGATAATGGAGGCGTTAAAGGGGGCCGGGCTTAAAAGGCTCGTTCCCGTCATCAGGGCCATGCCCAATACTCCCGTGACCGTTGGTGAGGGGGCTACGGCTTTATCGGCCGGCCCGGGGGCCGGCCTTGGCGATATCGAAGTCGCGAAAAGGTTTTTTAACACCGTGGGCCTGACACTCTTCATGGAAGACGAATCTCTCATGGACGCTGTTACGGCCTTGAGCGGAAGCGGCCCGGCCTATGTATTCTTTATAATAGAGGCCCTCGTGGAAGCTGGAACCGGTTTGGGCATACCCGCCGATAAGGCGATGGCGCTTGCGGTTCAGACCACGCTCGGCGCGGCAAAACTCGCCGCGGTAAGCGGCGTGGAACTCGCGGAGCTGAGAAAACGGGTTACATCCCCGGGCGGCACAACGGAAAAGGGCTTAAAAGTCTTCGAGGAGTCGGGCCTTCGTGATATTATAATAAAGGCCGTGGAGTCGGCTCAAAAACGCTCAAAGGAGCTTTCCGGCGCCCCGTGACTTTCTTCACAGATTTTTTCGTCTTCATGTCTTTAAATTAAACACTTTAGGGAAAGAGGCGTCAACTCATGTTCGTGCTTTCGAACCTTCTTCAGGCCGTCGCCCAGATACTCGACATAGCCCTTTCCATATACATGTGGGTTATAATAATAAGGGCCCTTATATCGTGGGTCAGCGCTGACCCCTACAACCCCGTTGTGAGGTTCCTCTATCAGATAACGGAGCCGGTGCTTTACAGGATACGCAGGTTCCTCCCCCCCATGGGAGGACTTGATTTTTCACCGATAATAGTATTTTTTCTAATAATATTCATAAGGAAGTTCTTTGTTACTACGTTGATTGAAATTGCCTTTAGATTAAAGGCGGGAGGTGGTTGATGAAGGTAACGCCCCTTGAGATAAGGAACCATAGTTTTAGAAAGAGCGCGCTTGGCGGCTACGACAGAAGGGACGTGGAGGCGTTGCAGGAGACCTGGGCCGAGGCCCTTGAGAATGCCAATAGAGAGATTATGCTCCTCGAGGAGAAGTCGAGGGACTTAGAGGACAGGCTTACAGAGCACATTGAAAATGAAAATCTTCTGAAAGAGGCCATCACCACCACGCATAAGATGGCCGGAGATATAAAGGATAACGCGAGAAAAGAGGCGGAGCTTATAGTGGCCGAGGCGCGCGTGCATGCCGATGAAATCATAAAGCAGGCGCAGTCGAGGGTCATGGATATAAATGAGGAGATAATGAGGCTGAAGAAGCAGAGGGCCGAGTTCGAGATTTCCATAAAGGCGCTCCTCGACTACCACGCCACAAAGATACTCATGGAAGAGGAGGAGTCGCGAAACGCCGACGATGAGGCGCAGAAGATAAAATACCTACCCAAGTAGCAGCCCCCTTTTTCAGACGCCGCAACCGGGCCGTGTTAAAGCCTTTGCCGGGTAGTCTTTTTTAAAGGTAAGAGCGGAAAATTTTTTTACATGTAATGAAGCCCCCTTTAAAATACCCCTTCCTCGAACCCTCTCCAAAGGGGGTTTTTGTAAAGATCAGACTCCAGCCCCGGGCCTCAAGAAACGAAATTTCCGGTATCCAGAAGGACGCCCTCAAGGTAAAACTCACGGCGCCGCCCGTAGAGGGCGAGGCGAACAAGTCCCTCATAGCCTTTCTTTCAAAGACGCTGGGCATAAAAAAATCCGCCTTGAAGATAGCCTCGGGAGAGAAGTCGAGGGATAAAAGGGTACTTGTGGCGGGGTTTACCCTTGAGGATGTCGAGAAGATATTAAATGAAAAAGAGGGCGGGTTGTAAGTTAATTACAACCCGCCCTCTCGATCTTTAAAGGCGTTCTTTGAACGGCCAAATCCCCGAACGGCCAAATCCCCAGAACGGCGCCCCTCAGGTTTAATCAACCCTCGGCGAAAGTCTTCAACAGCTTCGCCCTTGTGGGATGGCGGAGCCTCCTTATGGCCTTGGCCTCAATCTGGCGTACCCGCTCGCGCGTTACGCCCAGGACCTTGCCGACCTCTTCGAGGGTGTAGTCCTGCCTTTCGCCTATACCGAACCTCATACGGAGCACCTTCTCCTCGCGGGGCGTAAGGCCGCTCAGGGCGAAGTCCGTCTGGTCTGAAAGGTCTTTATCGACGGCGGCCTCGGCGGGTGATAATGATTTTTCGTCCTCTATGAAATCTCCGAGAGAACTCTCCTCGTCGTCGCCTATGGGGGTCTCGAGGGAGAGGGTCTGCTTCATGAGCCTTAAAATACGTCTTACCTTCGCCACGGGGATATCCATCCTCTCGGCCATCTCCTCGGGCCGGGGTTCCCTGCCAAGCTCCTTAAGAAGCTGGCGCGACGTCTGCAGCAGCCTGTTTATGGTCTCTATCATGTGTACCGGGATCCTGATGGTCCTGCCGTGATCGGCTATGGAGCGGGTAATGGCCTGTCTGATCCACCACGTGGCGTAAGTTGAGAATTTATATCCCTTTTTGTAGTCGAACTTATCAACGGCCTTCATAAGGCCGATATTGCCTTCCTGGATGAGGTCGGAAAACTTCAACCCCAGGTTTATGTACCTCTTCGCGATGCTTACCACAAGCCGGAGATTGGCCTCAATGAGTTTTTGCTTGGCCTCCCACATGTTGTAGTCGTGGACCTTGACAAGCCTTGCAAGCTCCTGAAGCCCGGCCCTTTTCATGCCGAGGAGCCTCATGGCGCGCCTTATCCGGGCCTTTGCCCGGAGCGACTTTTTAGGCCCCCTCTTCGACTCCTCCCGCTCGATAAGGTGCTCGAAGCGTATGATTCTCTTTATAACCCTCCTGACGAGGTGGTTGTTCAGATTGGCGTCCAGGAGCAGTTTATAAGCCCCTTCGGGCTTTCTTCTCTTTATCCTTTCGAGCCTCGCCACCGTCTCCTTTGTGTAGGTCTCATCGAAAAGGACCCCCTCTTCAATATCTTCAACGAGGTCCTTCAGGGAGGCGTTCCCCTTCTTTATCCTGTCCAGTATCTTCAAGACGGCCTTGACGGCAAAAGGGCTCGACAGCGTGAGCCTTCGGAGTTCGTCGCGCCCCTCCTCTATCTTTTTCGCATGAACTATCTCTTCTTCCCTTTTAAGAAGCGGTACGGCCCCCATCTCCCTCATATATATCCTTATGGGGTCCTCAACCCTTTCGGCCGCCGCGGCGGTCTGTTTGGAGGAGGCGGCCTTTTCTCGTTCCGCCTTTTCCGCGGTGTCAACTACGTCAATACCCATGCCGCCGAGGGTTTCGAGGAAGTTGTCCATCTCCTCGACGGAAAAATTTTCGTCGGGGAGGGCGTTGTTTATCTCGTCGTAGGTTAAAAAACCCTTCTCTTTTCCTATTGCTACGAGATTCGACAGGTCGTCGTTGTGGTTTTTGTTTTTAAGGGTGTTGTTTTTCCTTCTCATGGGGCCATCCTTATATATTTACGGGAATTTCTAACGAAAAGTATTAAATCCTACTATAAATCTATATTACTTGTCAAGAGAGGTCAAGGAGAGGACGGAAATTTCTTGAAAAAACATTAAAAATAAAATAACATATGTGTTTTTACCATAGATTAATTATTAATTAAAATCTTGTAATATAGAAGGTGTAATCTTCCTCCGGATAGGAATAATTTCAACAAAATCAAATGGTTTTAAAAATACATTAAAACAGAGGAGACCAGATGGCGAATGATACGTTCTTGAAGGCATGTAGACGTGAGACCGTGGACTACACCCCGGTATGGCTTATGCGCCAGGCAGGCAGGTATTTGAAGGAGTACATGGAGATAAGGAAAAATCACGATTTCCTTGAGATGTGCAAGACCCCGGAGTTAGCCTGCGAGGTAACGCTCCAGCCCCTGAGGAGGTTCGATCTCGACGCCGCCATAATATTCGCCGACATACTCCTGCCCCTCGAGGGTATGGGCGTAAACTTCGGGTTCGCCAAAAACGAGGGGCCTTATATCGAGAAACCCATTAGAGAGAGGTCCCAGATAGACGCCATAAAGATTATAAACCCCGAGCAGGACGTCCCCTACCTCTTAAGCGCGCTTAAGATGGTGAAGGCCGAGCTTAACGGCAAAGTCCCCCTCATCGGTTTTTGCGGCGCCCCCTTTACCCTTGCGAGCTATATGATAGAGGGCGGTGGGTCGAGGAATTATATTCACACAAAGAAGCTTATCTACAGCGATCCCGGCGCGTGGAAGGCTTTCATGGAAAAGATTTGCGACGTTCTCGCCGTCTATCTGAACGCCCAGATCGAGGCGGGGGCCGAGGCCCTTCAGGTTTTCGACAGCTGGGTGGGCTGTCTCGGTCCGGGAGAGTACAGGGAATTTGTCCTGCCCTACACGAGAAAGGTTATTGAATCCGTAGGCGGTAAAGTGCCCGTAATAAACTTCAGCACCAACACGGGCCCCTACATAGACCTCGTGAGCGAGGCCGGCGGGGATGTGGTGGGTGTGGACTGGAGGATAAGGCTCGACACGGCCTGGGAAAAGATAGGCCGTGACAGGGCCATTCAGGGCAACCTCGACCCCGGCGTGCTCTTCGGCCCCGCGAGCGCCATAAGGGCGAAGGCGAAAGAGATACTCGATATGGCGGGGGGAAGGCCGGGTCATATCTTCAACCTCGGCCACGGCATAATCCTCGGCACACCCGTCGATAGTGTCAAGGCCCTTGTAGATAGCGTGCATGAACTGAGCGGCGCCAAATAATACGGATTTTTTATTAATCACTTTAAGGAGAGGCTATGGGTAACGACAATAAAACGGGAGTGCTGCTCCTTGCCTTCGGAGGAGCGGACTCGCTTGACAGCATTGAACCCTTTCTGGCGAATATTTTGAAGGGGAGGAAGCTCAGCCCTGAGTTTCTGGATAAGACGAGGCAGCGCTACAGGCTCATAGGGGGCAAATCCCCCCTCCTTGAGATTACCACGGCGCAGGCAAAGGGCATAGAAGAGATACTGAATAGAGAGGGGGATAAATACCGCTCTTACGTGGGGATGCTCAACTGGAAGCCCTATATAAAAGATACCCTCGCCCAAATGAAGGCAGACGGCGTAAAGGAGTCGGCTGGCTTTATAATGGCCCCATTTACGTCTCCCGTGGCCACGGGGGGCTATGACAGGGCGGTTGAGGCCGCACAGAAAGAGCTCGGCAATTTCACGAAGATAAAGTTTCTGAGCAACTGGCATCTACACCCCGAGTTCATTGATATCATTATCGAGAATATAGACACGGCCCTCGCCGCCTTTGAGAAGAAAGAGGACGCCCTTGTCATATTAAGTAACCACAGCCTGCCCCGGGACGCCATCGAGGGCGACGCCTACGAGATGAAGATCAACCAGACGGCGGGCGCGATAACAAAGCGCGTGGAATACGATTGCAGGGTGGCCTACCAGAGCCAGGGAAGCACTAACATCACATGGCTCGGCCCGAAGACTGAAGAGGTTATGGAGGAGGCTAAAAAGGCCGGTAAAAAAGGCGTAGTCGTCGTGCCGCTCTGCTTTGTGGCGGACCACGTGGAAACCCTTTATGATATAGACATCCTCTTTAAGGCGACGGCGGAGAGGCTGGGGCTCAAGTTCACAAGGACCCCCTCCCTTAACGACTCGCCGAAATTTCTCGGCCTCCTCGCCGACCTTGTAAGGAAGATAGGCGAAATATACTGATGAAAAGGGTTGTTATTATAGGCGGAGGTATAGCGGGGCTCGCCACCGCCTATAGCCTTAGGGAGCATGAGGGGGGTGAGGGTTCGCCCCTTTTCGAGGTCGTGGTCCTTGAAAAAAAGCCGAAAGTCGGGGGCAACATCACCACCGAGCGCGTCGACGGTTTTATCGTCGAAGGAGGGCCCGACTGCTTTATCTCGGAAAAGCCCTGGGCCATGGCCCTCTGTAAGAGAATAGGCCTCGCTGAAAAGCTGCTGCCCACCAACGACGAGTTGAGAAAGACCTTTGTGCTTTCCAGGGGCAAGCTCCACGAGCTCCCCGAAGGCGTCATCCTCATGATACCCACGAAGATACTCCCCCTTTTAACGAGCAGCCTCATAACACTACCCGGCAAGATCCGGATGGGCCTTGAACTCTTCATCCCTAAAAGAAAAGAAAAGTCCGACGAGACCCTCGGCGATTTCGTCAGGAGGAGGCTCGGCCGGGAGGTCCTCGAAAAGATAGCCGAGCCCCTTGTGGCGGGCGTGCACTCCGGAGACCCTGAGACGATGAGCGTCAGGGCGACCTTCCCCAAATTTGTCCAACTCGAAGAGGATTACGGCAGCCTTATAAGGGGCATGTTAAAGAGGATGGGGGCCTTTAAAAAGTCCGCCCCGGCCAGGAGCGGGGAAAAAAAGATGACCATGTTCGTTACTCTCCGTGACGGCCTCTCTGATTTTATCGAGAGGCTCGATACTCTCATAAAGGGGTTTGAAAATACATCCATCAAGACAGATACCACTGTAAAGGGGCTTTCAAAAAAGGGGAAAAAGTTTTTAATCGATATCGAGGGGGCGGACCCCCTTGAGGCCGATTCCGTTATAATAGCGGCCCCGGCCTACGCCGCCTCAAAAATCATCGACGGCCTCGACAGCGGCCTTTCGCAAAAACTCCTTGAGATACCCTATGTCTCCACGGCCACCGTCTCAATAGCCTTCAAGAAGAAGGATATAAAGCACCCGCTGAACGGTTTTGGTTTCGTCGTGCCGCGCTCGGAAAATAGGCGCATCATGGCCTCGACGTGGACCTCTGTCAAGTTCGAAAACAGGGCGCCCGAAGACTCAGTCCTTATAAGGTGTTTTGTGGGGGGCTCCAAAAATAAAGAGCTCCTTTCATTAAGCGACGCCCGGATGACGGCCCTCGTAAGAGAAGAGCTGAGGGATATAATGGGCATTACGGCTGAGCCTCTCTTCTCACGCGTCTACAGGTGGATGAACTCCATGCCCCAGTACACCGTGGGCCACGAGGAGAGGGTAAAGGCCATCGACGAGGGGGCCGGAAAACACCCCGGACTTTTCCTCACCGGCAGCGCCTACCACGGCATCGGAATACCCGACAGCGTGCGCAACGGAGAGGTTACGGCGAAAAAGGCCCTTCACTTCATCAGGGGCTGACCCCTTAAACCCGCCCGCATAAGACCGTGTTTTTCCTTGTTTTTTTAAAACAAAATTGACGAAATCCCCCCCCTTGAGTTAACGAAATTCCGTAAAAAAGTGGTATAATATATATATAGAAAGAGAGAAGATGACCTTCAGGCTTAAAGGGGGGTGATGAGATGTTTGGGCATAGCAAGACTGTCGATTACGACAAAAAGATGCACGTCTTTGACTGGAAAGACAAAGACTCAAAGCATCTGGAGAAGGAAGAGATAGCGGTTATCGGTATCTTCACCGGTATCGTTGTTCTTACCCTCTTCATTGCCGTTATCTTCTAAGAGAAGGTAAAGGCAAAAAAACTGCTTTCGTGAGCAGAGGGCCTTCTTAACCAAGGCCAATAAAAGGAGGAAGTTTCGTGCTTCCCCCTTTTTTTTGCCCGGGTTTTCCCGGGCCGGTCCCGCCTTAATGAACTTTGCCTTGCCTCTCTTCGTCCTCTTCTGGTAACCTCAGATGATGACTCCTGAAGAACTCGCCGGAAAGATAGACCTCTCCCTTTTAAAACCCACATCCACAAAAGGGGAGGTAGAGGCCCTTGTAAGGGGGGCGCAAAAATTCCCTTTCGCTACGGTCTGCGTGCCTCCATGCCACGCGGGGTTCGCCGCGAGGCTCTCCATTAAGGACGGAGGGAGCGGAACAAAAATATCCACCGTCGTAGGTTTTCCCCTGGGCTACACTACCACTTCAATAAAAACCAACGAGGCGAAAAAAGCAATTGAAGAGGGCGCCGAAGAGATAGACATGGTCATGAACATCTCGATGCTCAAGTCCGGTGAGTTTTCATACGTGGAGGACGATATTTCGGCCGTTGTCACGGCCGTTCCCCACGCTCTTGTGAAGGTCATTATAGAGGCCTGTTATCTTACAGACGAAGAGAAGTCACGGGCCGTTGACATGCTTATAGGGTCGGGGGCTGACTTCGTCAAGACCTCCACGGGCTTCGGCCCGGGAGGGGCTGCGGCCGGGGACGTAAGGCTCATCAAGGAAAGGGCCGCAGGAAGGATAAAGATAAAGGCCGCCGGAGGCATAAAGAGCCTTGAAGAAGCTTTGAAGATGATTGAGGCCGGGGCGGACCGCATAGGCACGAGCGCGGGCGTGGAGATTGTGGAGGGGTTTTTGAGGGGTGTTGATTAAAAATTTTTTACCTGAAGGGGTTTCACGCGCGTCCTTCTTTATTTAAACCCCTTCTTCCAAATATGCGCGGATTTCCAGAACGGACATATTTCCGTGAGAGGAAGGCCCTTTCGGCGTTCTTTCATCAGACACCTTAAAAAGGAGTACCTTATGAAAAGGTTTGTTGTTTTCGGGATTCTTTTGCTCATTATGCTCATTGCCCCGAAGAGCGCCCTCGCCTATCTCGGGCTCTGCTGCAGTAAATGCGGTGGCAACATGCCCATGAACATACCCGGAGGCGGCGTGCCCGAGACCCACGAGTTCCGTTTTAAATTAAGCCCCATGTTCATGAGCATGGACGGGCTCCTCGACGGCTCTACAGACCTGAACGAGGAAAGTCTCCTCGGCATGCCCTCAATGGGCAAATTCATGGCCGTTCAGACGGAGATGGACATGTACATGGTCAACGTGGCCGCGGGGTACAGTTTCACCGACGACCTCTTCGGCGGCATAATGCTAATGTGGCGGAAAAACGATATGGATATGAAGTTCAACTCCAACATGAAGACGACGACCGGGCAGGACGGTTTTACAATGAAGTCTTCGGGCATGGGAGATACCATGCTCATGGGAAAATACAGGCTCTATACCGATGACCCCCTTATTCCCGCAAGCCAGTTTTCTCTCTTTTTCGGCGTGAGCCTGCCAACGGGCTCCATTAACGAGAAGAACTCAAACCACCCATTGAGCATGAGAAAGGGCGAGCAGCTCCCCTACTCCATGCAACTCGGCTCAGGCACATTCGACCCCACCTTCGGCCTCCTCTACCAGGGTTCAAGTTCACCTCTATGGTGGGGCGCAAACCTCACGTACACGGGAAGGTGGTACGAGAACTCCAGGGACTATCGCCTCGGCGACGAGTACAGGTACGACCTTTACGGTATGTACCAGTTCCGCTACGACACCCTCGTCCAACTCCAGATAAACGGAAAATATCAGGGTGAGATAAAGGGCGAGATGGACGAATTTAGGACCGGGCTTTCGGGCAGGTCCACGCAGGGCGACCCCTCAAGCCCCCTTATGACCCCTCTTTGGAACGCGGAAAACTACGGGGGGCACAAGATCTCCGTTACGGCCGGGCTCCAGTGGCAGCCCTTTCCCCTCCACATCCTCGACCTCTCTGTTGGGGTTCCGATCTTTCAGCACCTTAACGGGCCGCAATTAGAGGAGGACTACCGGGTTATCTTCACATGGTACGTGGAACTCCCCACCTCTTCGAGCATAAGGTATACCGGGAAAGACGACAGGGGAGGAAGCCGCCTCGGTTTCTGAGGAATTTTATGGAGGTGAAAAAATGAAAAAGATTTTTGTTGTCTTCTGTCTTCTGGCCGTCGCCGGGTGCGCGGCTGAGACTCCCGTTCCCGACAGGGATACGGCTGAGGCTAAGGTATACAGGCGCGTATGCAGCGGGTGTCATTCATTGCCCCATCCCAGACGGAACACATACAGACGGTGGAAGCACTTCGTAGCGCTCATGGAGACCCGTATAGAGCACAGGGAGATGAAGCCAATGACGCCAGGGGAGAGGGCGGCTGTCCTCCGTTATCTTAAGAAACACTCACGCTGAGAGGGGGGGTTTTATGCGCTACAGAACAAAGGCCGTTTTTATTCTGGCGTTTTTATTTTTTGTCACGGGCGGCCTCGCTTCAGGCGCTGACCCTTTCACAGAGCTCGGCGTAACAAGTCCCAGGGTAAGGGTGGAGGCTCCGGCCTTCACCCTTAAAGATTTGAGCGGCAATACCGCGTCCCTTGAAGATTTCAAGGGGAAGATAGTCCTGCTCAACTTCTGGGCCACATGGTGCAGGCCCTGCCGACAGGAGATGCCTTCCTTTGAGCGGTTGGCGGGAGAGTTCGGCGAAAAAGGGTTGGCAGTGGTCGGCGTGGCAGGGGACAGGGGTATTTTCAGCAAAAAGAAGGTCGGGGAGTTTATAAGGAAATACGGCCTGACCTTTACCGTTCTTATGGACCCCGATGGAGAGGTAAGGAAGGGCTATGAGGTCTCTTCTCTTCCGACCACCTATATAATCGGCAGGGACGGGAAGATTTCGGGAAGGATAATAGGGGACAGACCCTGGGAAGGTGAGGCGTCAAAAAGATTTCTTGAGGGACTCCTGAAGGAGTAATTTTTTCTTATCTTC
>JBHHVI010000066.1:0-9275 GCA_046754225.1 Thermodesulfobacteriota bacterium
GCCCCCCCATCCTTACAGGAACAGAGTGTAGGGATACATTTGTTACCCTATATTACGCGTAGACAAAAGTTATGTCAAGGGGAGATTTTTACTTAATTGCAGGTATGAGGTGTTTTTTCCAAGCTGCTGTAATACAAGGGTATTTATCATAAAACAAAAAGGCCGGCCCCTTAATGGGCCGGCCTCGGTCGAAAAATCTAAACACATAACAGGCGCAGGGTGTACCTCAGGCCTTCGCCGCCTTACCGAAAAACTCCTCGGCGAAGACCTCGCAGTCATCTACGAGTATGCCCGTCTCAGCGGCCTCCTTTTCGGAGAACTTGGCGCTCCCCTTTCCCGCGCGGAGCTCTTCGGAGGTAGCGAGAGCGAAGGGGACGGCGTCGGAGGTGTGGGTCTTGAGCTGAACGGGCGTTGGGTGGTCGGTGAGGGCGAGCACACGGTATTCGGCGAACTCTTGAAGCCCCTCCAGCACCCTTCCGACAATTTCCCCGTCAAAATCCTCTATGGCGCGGAGTTTATCATCGAGTTTTCCCTGATGGCCCGCCTCGTCGGGGGCCTCCACATGGACGCAGACGAAATCCATTTCACCTTGAAGGGCCTTCAAGGCGTACTCCACCTTGCCCTTATAATTCGTATCTATGTACCCCGTCACCCCCGGGACCTTCACTACCTCAAGCCCTGCGTATACGCCCAGGCCCTTCATAAGGTCAACGGCCGATATTATGGAACCTTTTACGCCGAACCTCTCGCTCAAGGTGGGCATTTGAGGGGCCACGCCCTGGCCCCAGAGCCATATGGATGTGGCCGGGTTTACGCCCTCGGAGAACCTCTCTATATTTACGGCGTGGCCGGCCAGAAAATCCTGTGACAGCTCGATCAGTTCCCTGAGCTTATCGCCCCCCTCGCCTTCGGGGAGGTGTTCTGATATTACCTGGTCTGATATGTCATGGGGAGGGGTGGTCTTGAGGCGCTTGTAGATACCCTCCGGGGCGTTCTCCCAGACCATCAGATGCCTGTAAGAGGTGCCGGGATAAAACCTTACGCCATGGCCCTTGAAGTGTTCGTCGAGGTCCAGAATAATCTCACGGGCCTCGTCGGTGGAGATATGGCCCGCGCTGTAATCCTCCATGAGCTTGGGCCCGGCGCCCTCTGTAAGAGTTACGAGGTTGCACCTGAAGGCCGTGTCATTCGCGCCGAGCTTTACCCCTATGGAGGCCGCCTCAAGGGGCGCCCTGCCCGTATAATACTTCGCCGGGTCGTAGCCGAGGATGCTCATGTTGGCCACGTCGCTTCCCGGCGCATACCCCTGGGGTACGCTCTCAAAGAGGCCGAACCTGCCGGTGGCGGCGAGGCTGTCGAGGTTGGGCGTACAGGCGTAATCCAGCGGGGTCTTAGAGCCGAGCGACTCTATGGGCTCGTCTGACATGCCGTCGCCTATGAGGATTACGTACTTCATAACGCCGCCTTATATTCTAATTTTAAAGGTAGGGGCCGGTAGAGGTATTACACAGCCCCGGAGATTTATTAAAAAGGACGGTTTATTTGATTATCCCAACTATTTTCCCCTTTGTCAAAGAGGCGGCTTTTTCTTAAAAACCCATTATGCGGGTAATCTCCCTTACGTCGGCCTCCACCTTTATGGGCTCCACGGAAGTGGCGATGGCCCTGTCCGGGTCCTTGAGGCCGTGGCCCGTAAGGGTGCATACCACCGTATCCCCGTCATTCAAGACGCCCTCATTCTTCTTCCTTATGGCTCCCGCTATGCTCGCGGCGCTCGCCGGCTCGCAGAAGACGCCCTCGCGCGACGCGACGAGTTTGTATGCATCGAGTATCTCAGCGTCTGAGACGGCCTCAATGACGCCGCCGCTCTCGTCGCGCGCCTTCACGGCCCCCTCCCAGCTCGCCGGGTTGCCGATTTGAATGGCCGTGGCGATGGTTTCGGGGTTTTCCACGGGGTGGCCAAGGACCAGAGGCGCGGCCCCCTCGGCCTGAAAGCCCATCATCTTGGGGAGGTTGGCGATAAGCCCCTCCTTTTCATACTCCTTATAACCCTTCCAGTAGGCTGTAATGTTGCCGGCATTGCCCACGGGCAAAAAATGGTACGTTGGCGCGTGGCCGAGGTGCTCGGCGACCTCGAAGGCGCCGGTCTTCTGCCCTTCTATTCTGTAAGGGTTTACGGAATTGACGATGGAGACGGGATAGTTATCGGTTATCTCCTTTACTATCTCAAGGAGTTCGTCGAAGGTGGCCTTTATCTGGAATACAACGGCCCCGTGCATTATGGCCTGCGAGAGTTTACCGAGGGCCACACCCCCTTCGGGCACGAGCACGTAGGCCTTCATTCCCGCCCTGGCGGCATAGGCCGCCGCCGCCGCCGAGGTGTTACCCGTAGAGGCGCATATGACGGCTTTGCTCCCCTCCTCTCTCGCCATGGATACGGCCATGGTCATGCCCCTGTCCTTGAAGGAACAGGTGGGGTTAAGGCCTTCGTACTTGAATAGAAGCCTTATATCGCCGAAAACGTCCTTCAGGTTCACCGCCTCTATAAGAGGGGTATTCCCCTCAAGGAGCGTCGTTATCGCCTCTTCCTTTACGGGGGGCAAGAAATCCCTGTACTCCCTTATGACCCCCCTCCACAGACCTTTTTTATTCAACTGCACCGATATTCTCCTCTATCCTGATATATGTAACCCTGTCCTTAATCACGTCAAGTTCCTCTATCTCCTTTATCGCCGCCCTCATCTCCCTCTCCACGGCGTTGTGGGTGACGATTACCACGGGAACGGCCCCCCCCTCTTTCCTGCCCTTCTGTATTACCGAGGAGATGCTTATATTATGCGCGCCGAGAAACCCGGAAATCCTTGAAAGCACGCCGGGGCTGTCCATGGCGTTAAACCTTATGTAATAGGGGAGCTCGACATCATCGGTATCCTTGAGCTCTATCTCCCGGATATTATTGTCGCAGTAAGAAAGGGGCGAGACGCGCCTTGAGACGCCCTTTTTCAGATTCCTGCATATATCCACGACATCGGCGACTACGGCGCTCGCCGTAGGCATCATGCCCGCCCCCATGCCGTAGAGCATTACCGAGCCCACGGCGTCGCCCTTCAAGAAGACGGCGTTATAGGCCCCGTCCACGGCGGCGAGCGGGTGGTTTTCAGGTATCATCGTGGGGTGGACCCTCGCCTCAACCCTGCCTCCCGCGGCCTTGGCTATGGCGAGGAGCTTGATCCTCCACCCGAACTCCCTCGCGAATTTTATATCCACGGGGTCTATAGCCGTTATCCCCTCGGTGTATATCTTATCCAAGGGCAGGTACGTGCCGTAAGCGAGGTTTATGAGTATCGCGAGCTTATGGGCCGTGTCTATCCCCTCTATGTCATAGGTGGGGTCGGCCTCGGCGTAACCCTTGGCCTGCGCAAGTTTCATGACCTCGTCAAAGCCGCCGCCGTCGTTGGTCATCTTGCTCAGTATATAATTGGCCGTGCCGTTTATGATGCCGTACATGGACTCGACCCTGTTGGCGACGAGACCTTCCCTCAAGGCCTTTATTATGGGTATGCCCCCGGCAACGCTCGCCTCGAACCCTATGTCGACGCCCTTCTCACCGGCCTTTGTGAATATTTCCTCGCCGTGCGTGCTTAGGAGCGCCTTGTTGGCGGTGACGACGTGCTTGCCCTTATCCATTGCGCCGAGCAGAAAATCCTTCGCCACGCCCGTGCCGCCCACAAGCTCTATCACTATTGAAATTTCAGGGTCGTTTATAATCTCGGCGGCGTCCGCTGTAAGGACCCCTTTATCGAGCGCTACGGCTCGGCCGCGCTTTATATCGGTATCGGCAACCCTTTTAAGCACGACCTCGGAGCCGAGCCTCTCGGTTATGACCCCTGCGTTTTCGGTCAAGACCCTCACGACCCCAGTGCCTATGGTGCCGAATCCTATAAGCCCTACATTTATCTTATCCATTTTTCATACCAGAATTAAAAAAATAACGTCAGACGGGTCAGATAACAGGAGCGAGGGCCTTCTTGATCCCCTTTGCGGCCTGCCTTATCCTGTGTTCGTTCTCCACAAGGGCCATCCTCACGTATCCGTCGCCGTACTCGCCGAAACCTATGCCCGGTGAGACGGCCACCTTCGCCTTTTCGAGCAAAAATTTTGAGAACTCAAGGGACTTCATCTCTTTAAAGGGCTCGGGTATCTTCGCCCATACGAACATCGTGGCCTTGGGTTTTTCTATCTCCCAGCCGGCCTTTGAAAAACTCTCGACAAGGACGTCCCTCCTGTACCTGTAGAGACCGCAAATATCCTGTACGCAGTCCTGCGGGCCGTTTAGCGCGATAATCGCCGCGATCTGTATGGGCTGGAACATCCCGTAATCGAGATAACTCTTTATCCTCGTCAGCGCCCCTATCATCTTCTTGTTGCCCACGGCGAAACCGACGCGCCAGCCGGGCATATTATAACTCTTGGAGAGGGTGAAGAACTCCACGCCCACGTCCTTGCCTCCCGGCACATCCATGAGGCTCGGGGCCTTGTAGCCGTCAAATACTATATCGGCGTATGCGAGGTCGTGTATGACCATTATGTCGTTCTCTTTAGCGAAGTCCACGATGCGGATAAAAAAGTCCCTGTCCACCACCTCTGTTGTGGGGTTGTGGGGGAAGTTCAGGACGAGGAGCTTTGGTTTGGGCCAGTGTTCCTTTGTGGCCTTCATGAGCTCGTCAAAAAAGTCCACGCCCGGAAAAAGCGGTATGCTCCTCAGATCGCCTCCGGCTATAATAGCCGAATAGGCGTGTATGGGATAGGTGGGGTTGGGGACGAATATAACGTCGCCGGGGCTGATTATGGCGAGGGCGAGGTGCGAGATCCCCTCCTTTGACCCGATGGTGGCGACGGCCTCTGTGTCGGGGTCTATATCAACATTATAACGCCGCCTGTACCAGTCAGATATGGCGAGCCTCAGCTTAAATATCCCCCTTGAGGCCGAATAGCGGTGGTTCCTGGGGTTTTGCGCCGCCTCGACGAGTTTTTCCACAATATGAGGCGGCGTGGGCTGGTCGGGGTTACCCATGCCGAAGTCAATTATGTCCTCGCCGCGCCTTCTGGCGGCCATCTTCAAGTCCCCCACGATGTTGAAGACATAGGGGGGAAGCCTCTTTATCCTGTGAAATTCTTCCATTTTTTTTATTAAGCCTATCTGAAGTTATTGTTTATTAAAAATATCCCCGGCGTTATAGGAACTCCTCACAAATGTGCCGGAATAGACGTACCTCAATCCGATAGACAGGCCGTACTTCTCGTACTCGTGAAAGACCTCCGGCTCAATATATTCCCTGACTTCGAGGTTGAAGCGTGTGGGCTGAAGGTACTGGCCTATGGTAACGGCGTCGCATCCGGCATCCTTCAAGTCCCGAAGCAGCCCCCTCACCTCCCCGCCCTTCTCGCCGAGGCCCACCATTATTCCCGACTTTGTAAGAACGCCCGACTCCTTGGCCCGCCTAATGACCTTCAAAGACCTTTCGTAGTCGGCCTCGGGCCTTACCACCGGATATAGGGACGGCACTGTTTCGAGGTTATGGTTGAATATGTCAGGGCCGGCATCTATGACCCTCATAAGGTCTTCTTCAACACCGTTGAAATCAGGCGTCAGGACTTCGACGGAAATAGGCGAAATATTATCCTTAATAGCCCGTATTGTCAAGGCAAATTGGCCCGAGCCCCCGTCTGGGAGGTCATCGCGCGTAACTGATGTTATGACAACGTGCTTTAGCCCCAGCTCCCCGGCGGTCCGCGCCACGTTTTGAGGCTCAAGTGGGTCTAAAAGATGAGGCGGCGAACTTTTCTTTATCGAGCAGAAACCGCAGCCCCGCGTGCAGACGTCTCCAAGTATCATGAACGTGGCGGTGGGTTTGGAAAAACACTCGCCCATGTTGGGGCACCGCGCCGACTCGCAGACGGTATGGAGGTTTCTTTCCCTCAAGATGGCCTTCATACGGTGAAGGCCGGCGGGAGGGCCGAGCCTCTTCTTCGCCCAGTGGGGCAGCCTTTTTCTTACCCTTTCCAATTCTTTACAGAACGCCTCAATATGGGACTAAAATTTTTTAAAATTATATTAGACTATCCCCCCGTGAGGAGGGTAGACTAAAAATACCACCTTAGCCCTTAAATTACAATAATTCAGTGGCTCCGGCCGAGTGTTTTAAGGAACTCAGAGGTTTTTTTTGTATGGGGATTGTCCTTGAGGAACTTAAGGTCCTCCACCCTGTCCATATCATGCCATGGGTCGAGAAGCTCACACTTGAGGCCCGCCTCCCCCGCCCTCTTTAAAGTTGCCTTCAAAACCCGCCCCGTGCTCCAGGGAATCTTTATGAAGGGGGCCTCATTAAGCCCCTTCATCGCCACGAGATAATAGCCGCCGTCAGTGGCCGGGCCGAGGACAATATCCACATTTTTCTTCTTGAGGATTAAAAAGGCTTCCTTTATGCGGCCAATTGGGAGGTCGGGGCTGTCGCTCCCGGTTATTGCAACCTTTTTATAACCTTTATTGAATAACGACCTGAAAACGTTAAATATTCTATCGCCGAGGAGGTCGCCTTCCTGAGGAAAGAATTGAACACCCTCCGCCGCGATGGAGTCGAATTTATCGAGCCCCCCGGCCGGTGTATAGGCCGCGAAGATATCGACCTCCTTAGAAGCGAGGGGGCTTATATTAAGAAAAAAATCCTCTATAAAGCACCTGTAAAGCGTGGCCGCTTCTTCGGGGCTTAGGGGCGGGGTGAAGCGGGTCTTAACCCGGCCCGGCTCCGGGGCCTTGACCATGATGGCGAGGGCGTTTTTTAAATTCATATGACGTTCAGGAACCCTTTGCCCCTTCCTTCTCCCTCTCGCGCCTCTCCCTGTCTTTCTTCTCCGAGCAGGCTGGGCAGGCGTATCTCTTTTCGTGGCGGACGCTCAGCCTGTCGTAGTCTTTGTCGAGAGCGACCCTGACGACATCCTCCGTCTCAGCCCCGCAAAAATCACACTTCAACATATTTTTCTTCCTCCTTCTTAAATACCATAGTGACAGTAACCCCGGCGTCTTTGAGCGCATCTTTTGCCTTATCCAAAGAACCCTCTTTTACCGAGATAACGAGGTCGCAGAACTCGGCGAGGGCCTTCGGCGCAGGAAGGAGCCTGAAAGAAATCCCCGCCCCCTTCAATACGCCCTCGGCCCGTAGCGCCCTGTGGGGCGAGCCAAAGGCCAGAATATATTCCATCGAAAAATGTTATCAGATTTGAAAGGGTTTGACAATGAAGAGGTGGGGGGCTTTTGAATGAAGGGGTTTTTGTTCCCCCCCTTTGCTAAAGGGGGGCTGGGGGGGGGTTGTAGCCCGCCGTCCTTTGACCTTTCCTTTCACGTTCTTGCGGTGGGCTGTGCCCACCCTACACGGCTGGGGATTGTTGAAAAAAAACTCGGCAGAGAGTTAAAAATAGGCGCTGTCCCTATTTTCCCCTATTTTCCCCCTATTTTCCCCATTGGATTAAATTGCTGCATGATCCCGAATATACTTGACTATAAACTCTCCAGCAAAATCAAATAATGATAAACACAAATTTGAACCAAAATCAGAACATCGATCTGCCTCTTTACGGAGATCAGAACCCTGTGGAATTTTCCAGATTTGACGACAAACGATACTATCCAAAATATCATCTGCAACTTCAAAGCGGCAAAGAGAAATATGATCTCCTCCGGTAATCTTAGATACTTTTGCTTCTGGTCTACCAGATCTATCGATTAAAGCTCTTTTAAGCAACTTTTTAGTGTAGTGAAAAGCAGTATTTTGTCTTATCTGTCCAACATATTTTTGAAAATCTGCAAAGCCTGATTCTCCTTTTATGCAGTTGATTAATTTGCCAAATGAGTCCTGAGCAGCTTGGGAGCACTTTTTCACCCTACAATTAAGTTTAGGATCTTCTCTTATGTCTTCAATAATTTGTAGTGCTTCATTCAAATGGCCACACTGGAGTCGAACGAAGTACATTGACGCACCAATTTTGATATGCTTGCGTATTGTGGGTAGTTCCGTTTTGTATTGTGAAAGACACTGGTTCGCTAAAGAAATATCATTACAAGCCATCATGAGACGAATTATTATATCTGCATTGTCACAATAATTTAACCTTTCAAGATCTACAAATATCGTTTGAGTTCGACTCATGACAAAATATAGTTTCGTAGGGCGGGCATCGCCCGCCGTCCTTTGACCTTTCTTTACTCGTTCTTGAGGTGGGCTGTGCCCATCCTACCCGTCTGTCCCTCTTTATGTGAGTCAAAAAGTTCTTTTAAACGTGGATATTTTTCCAAGAGCCTCATTTTATCTTCTTTAGACATGTTTGCCCCCCGATAACTCGCCAGCTCATCCTGTGCTATCAGCAATTCTCTATCTGTACTACTCCACATACCATAAATTACTGATAGAAGGATGACCAACAGTAACAGCATCCCATTCCTATTATTAATTTTTTTTCTAAGCAATCTAACCTCGGAATAATATTCATTGCATCGAGAACAAATATCATTCATGGCGTCGGGTTTTTCTATTGGCGCAATCATGTTAGCATTAATTTTTCCATCAGCACCAATGAAGGGAGGCTTGAAACCACAGACACAGTTGTCCAAAAAATGATTAGACACACCACAATCTGGGCACTTCCATGGAACCTTCCATTCCATATTGTCCTCAATTAAATCAGCTTCGTAGGTTGTGTGTTGCGAAGCGAAACCCAATTAGTCAAATTATTAACTACCAGCAGAAATATACAACAATTTGGCAGGAATCACAATTGACTGTTTCAGGAAGAAAGAGGCAATTTATTCTGACAGTATCTGACCTTCAAACGCGCCTTATTTGAAGCCCCGCCTCTTAATAAGGAACCTCTGATTTATTCGTATTTTTTTCTGTCATTGCGAGGAGCGGAGCGACGAAGCAATCTCTAACTTATTAATATATAAGGACAAAGGGATTGCTTTGCTTCGCTCGCAATGACGACCGGTGCAATAAAATCAGAGTTTCCTCAATCTTTAATATAAAACGGGAACCTCTTGCAGAGGTCGGTGACCTCGGCCTTTATAGCGGAGAGTTTTTCAGCATCGGTCCGGCCTTTTATGGCCCTGTCAATGAGGTCCGCTATGGTCTTCATCTCGCCCTCTTTCATCCCCTTTGTGGTGGCCGCCGGAACGCCAATACGAATGCCGCTGGTGACAAAGGGGCTACGCGTCTCAAAGGGTA
>JBHHVI010000067.1:0-9182 GCA_046754225.1 Thermodesulfobacteriota bacterium
AGCAACTACGTTAACCACATAGCGAAGACGGAGATAGACGGGGAGTTTCATGGAGGGTAAGGGGAGATTTTGGTGATGGGCTTCGCTCCACCATCACCCCCCCTACCCCACCCCTAACTCCTTATCCTCCAACTCCCTTACGCGGTCGCGGAGTTCGGCGGCCTTCTCAAAGTCAAGGTTTTTTGAGGCACGGGCCATCTCCTTTCTGAGAGACTTTATGAGGCGGGGGAGCTCGTGGGGCGGGATGTACTCCTCATCCTTTTCGGCGGCCACGTCCACGGTGTAATAGTCGCTCTCGTAAATGGAAGAGAGGATGTCCTTGATCTTGCTCTTTATCGTCTCGGGGCTTATGTTGTGCTTCCTGTTATATTCCTCTTGAAGCCGCTTTCTCCTTCGCGTCTCGTCCATGGCCTTCTGCATGGACCTTGTTATTTTGTCGGCGTAGAGTATGACCCTGCCGTTTACGTTCCTCGCGGCCCGTCCAAAGGTCTGTATGAGGGACCTTTCGGAGCGCAAAAACCCCTCCTTGTCGGCGTCGAATACGGCGACGAGGGAGACCTCGGGGAGGTCGAGCCCCTCACGGAGGAGGTTTATGCCCACGAGGACGTCGAACTTGCCGAGCCGGAGGTCCCTTATTATCTCCACCCTGTCCAGGGTCTCAACGTCGGAGTGGAGGTATTTTACCCTTACGCCGAGGTCGGCGTAATAGGAGGTCAGGTCCTCGGCCATCCTCTTTGTAAGGGTGGTGACGAGGACCCTCTCGCCTCTTTCCACCCTCTTTCTAATCTCCGTCAAAAGGTCGTCCACCTGATGGGCCGCCCCCCTCACCTCCACATCGGGGTCCTTGAGGCCCGTGGGCCTGATTATCTGCTCAACGACGTTGGGGCCGGACTGAGCGTACTCGTAATCTCCGGGCGTGGCCGAGACGTAGACGACGCGGTTTATCCTCCTGGCGAACTCGTCGAACTTGAAAGGCCTGTTATCCAGGGCCGATGGGAGGCGGAAGCCGTACTCCACGAGGGTTGTTTTACGGGACCTGTCGCCGTTATACATGGCGCCAATCTGGGGGACGGTTATGTGGCTCTCGTCTATGAAGAGCAAAAAATCTTCGGGGAAATAGTCGATGAGGGTGTAGGGCGGCTCGCCGGGGAGCCTGCCTGTTATGTGCCTCGAGTAATTCTCAATGCCCGGGCAGTAGCCCATCTCCTCCATGAGCTCTATGTCGTAGAGGGTCCTCTGCTCAAGGCGCTGGGACTCAAGGTTCTTACCCTCTTTTTTCAACGCACGGAGCCTCTCGCCCAATTCCTTCCTTATGGTATCTATGGCCCTCTTCAGGTTCTCCCTCGTCGTGACAAAATGGCTCGCCGGGTGGATGAGTGTCTTCTGGAGCCTCCTTAAGGGCCTTCCCCTCATGGGGTCTATCTCGGAGATGGTCTCTATGGTATCCCCGAAGAACTCGAACCGGAGCGCCGTCTCCCCCTCGTATGCCGGGAAGATGTCCACCACGTCGCCCCTTACCCTGAAGGTGCCCCTGTGAAAGTCGTAGTCGTTCCGCTTGTACTGCATGGCGACGAGTTTCTTCAACACCTTATCCCTTTCCGTCTCCATGCCCGTTTCCGCGTAGAGGTGGATGGTCCCGTAGTCGTCGGGCGAGCCTATGCCGTAGATGCAGGAGACGGAGGCGACGATTATCACGTCGCGCCTCGTAAGGAGGGCGTGGGTAGCCGAGTGGCGGAGCTTGTCTATCTCGTCGTTTATGGAGGCGTCCTTCTCGATATAGGTGTCTGTCGTCGGGAGGTAGGCCTCGGGCTGGTAGTAGTCGTAATATGAGACGAAGTACTCTACGGCGTTCTCGGGGAAGAGGTCCTTGAACTCGGCGTAAAGCTGGGCGGCGAGAGTCTTGTTGGGGGCGATGACGAGGGTTGGTCTTCCAACGGCCTCTATGACGTTGGCCGCCGTAAAGGTCTTGCCCGAGCCGGTGACGCCGAGCAGGACCTGGTGCGCCTCGCCCCCCTCTATGCCGCTTATAAGCCCCTTTATGGCGTTGGGCTGGTCACCGCGGGGTTTGAACCCGGAGTTTATCGAGAATATTTTTGTCTTCGCCACTGTCATTGTGTAAGTTGACGCGCTTTATACAATCTTATAAAAATACCATGAAAAGCGTCCTTGTGTAAAGATAACCGGTTTACGGAAAAGGCATCCATAAAAATACCGCGCACCACCATACTAACTTCTCTCTTTTTCAAGGTGGAGGGATGGCTTTTTGTTATATATATCGAAGATTTTGTTTTATCTGTAAACTAAAACTTATTGTTGACAAAAAGGCTCACTTTAAGGTATAATGCTATAGCATAACTCATGAAGGGTTTTGCGTTGCGGGTGACGTATGCCTACATATAGCCTGCTTCAGGTTATATTGAAGGCATTTTTTTGTCTACCGGATATGAGGCCGCGTGAAAAAAACAATTCTTACAGGATGTTTAATCTTACTTGCCACGCTTTTCATTAAAGCGGATATGGCCTCGTCCGCCACAGGGACGCAGGGCGTCGCCGGGACCGTTGCCGCGTACACGAATGGTCTCGCCGCCAACGGCATCGTAGGCACAAGGCATAACATGGGCGCCTTCGGCGGCCCGATACGTACCAATGCCACAACTCAGGTATGCGTCTTCTGCCATACACCTCACCACACGAATCAATCTGCCGCCCCGCTCTGGAACAGGTCCACGGCCAACTCGACGAGTTATCAGGCTTACGGGTCTACCATAGGCGGCAGTAATATAACGACGGTGGACGGAGGCGCCTCCATCGCGTGTCTCAGTTGCCACGACGGCGTCACAACCTTTGACAGTATTGTCAACGCCCCTGGAAACGGAGGGGTTACTCCGGGCGGGAGCGATCAGGGGTGGACATTTATAATGCAGGCAGTGGACCCCGGCTTTTTCCCCGTAATGGGCAGTGCGGACCATTTCGCTTCCGGCGCCTGCGTAACCTGTCACGGGGCTACCGTAACATCCTTACAGTATCAGGACACCATCGGAAGCCTCAACATCGGCACGGACCTCACAAACGACCACCCCGTCTCCGTTACCTATTCCGGCAATTCAAAGGCGAGCCTCAGGGCTAAGACCACCCTCTTAAGCGCCATAGACCTGACGACCGGGCTCAGCAACACAAACGCATTAAGCGCGTATTACCAGGCCATGACCCAGAACCGCTGGGCCGTAAAGGGTTCCATCTCTGACACCGCCCATATAAGCGACCTCTTGAGGAACGACAAGGTTGAGTGCAGTTCGTGCCACGACCCCCACTTCAGAAACCTCTCGTGGGACGAGGCGGAGTCCACGTGGAACAAGCCCCCCAATCTTCCCCCCGGTAATTACTACTGGTACTGCACACCCGGCGAGGACTGCTCCGACGGTCTCTTCCTGAGACGCGTGGGCGGCAACACGGGCTCAGGCGTTTGCAGGACCTGCCATGACAAGTAGACCGGACGGCGATTGACGGATTTTTTTATTTTTGTAAGGGTCGGCATGAACATGAAAAGGATATTACTGACAATCTTTCTAATTTTAACGGCCACGCTTTTCATTAAAGCGGATATGGCCTCGTCCGCCACAGGGACGCAGGGCGTCGCCGGAGACGTCAGTGCGTACACGGCGGGGCTCGCGGCAAACGGCATAGTATTTTCGAGGCACAACCTCGGCGCCTTCGGGAGGGTCCTCCATACGGCATCCAGAACGTATGTTTTTGGTTGTTGCCTCCCCGGCGACCCCGGCTTTACCATACTCACAATGGGAGAAGGCACCACACAGGTGTGCGTATTCTGCCACACCCCCCATCACAGCGAGACCGGCAACAACAACCCGCCGCTCTGGAACAGGGTCAACACCCCTACGTCGTACACCGCCTACGGCTCCACTATTGGCGGCTCCACCATAAATGACGCCGACATAACCGGCTCGTCCCTCGCCTGCCTTTCGTGCCACGACGGAGTCACGACCTTCGACACCCTCGTAAACGCGCCCGGCGCAGGGGGGGTGGTTCCGGGAGGAGCTGACCACAGCTGGTTCTGGGGCATGCCCCAGGTCACTTTCCCTCCCCCCCAACAGAGCCGGGACCACTTCGCCACCGACCTCTCGAGCGGCGGCTGCGTACTCTGTCACAACTCGAATTTTATAGAACGCCTGGTAATAGGCACGGACCTTACAAACGACCACCCCGTATCGGTTCCCTATTCGGGGAGCACAAAGGCGAGCCTCAGGCCCAAAAACACCCTCTTAAGCGCCATAGACCTGACGACCGGGCTCAGCAACACAAACGCATTAAGCGCGTATTACCAGGCCATGACCCAGAACCGCTGGGCCGTAAAGGGTTCCATCTCTGACACCGCCCATATAAGCGACCTCTTGAGGAACGACAAGGTTGAGTGCAGTTCGTGCCACGACCCCCACTTCAGGAACCTCTCATGGGACGAAGTGGACCCCACCTACAATGTGCCGCGCACCAACGCCCCGAAGACATGGTGTACTTCCGGTGAGGACTGCTCCGACGGCATGTTCCTCCGCCGCGTGGGTGGCAACACGGGCTCAGGCGTTTGCAGGACCTGCCATGACAAGTAGACCGGCAAAAACAATACCCTGACCGAAGTAAAACTTTCCCCGCATAAACCCAAAAACCCTTAAAGATATTTTATCCCGGCGAACCCAGCGCATCTCTAAAAGACGGCTCTTCGCCGAAAGGCCCCTTCGCCAACCCTCACATCGGCGAAAAATATTTTATTTCTCCCTGCCTTGTGTTACTAATATTTTTTACTGAAATCTCCGGCGGCCCGGCCGGGCGGCCCGGACCTGAAAGGAAAACCGTGAAGGAAGACAAAAAGCAAGACTACAAGGCCACGCTGAACCTGCCGAAGACCGACTTCCAGATGAAGGCCAGGCTCCCCGTGACAGAGCCCGAGGCCCTGAAGGAGTGGGAGAATAACGGCCTTTATGAAAAGATAATGGCCGCGGGCAAGGGGCGTGAAAAATTCATACTCCACGACGGCCCCCCTTATGCCAACGGCCATATACACATGGGGCACGCCCTCAACAAGATATTAAAGGACATCATAGTAAAGAGCGCCTCCATGCAGGGCTTTTCCGCCGACTACGTGCCCGGATGGGACTGCCACGGGCTGCCCATAGAGCTGCAGGTTGAGAAGGAATTCAAGAAAAGGAAAGAGACCCCCTCGAAGCCGGAGATAAGAAAGAGGTGTAGAAGATACGCCGAAAAGTTCGTCGCCGTCCAGCGCGAGGAGTTCAAGAGGCTCGGCGTGTTCGGCGAGTGGAAGAGCCCGTACCTGACCATGAATTTTGGTTATCAGGCGGCCATAATGAGGGAACTGGGGAAGTTCGTCGAGGAGGGACTCGTCTACAAGGGGAAAAAACCCGTGCACTGGTGCTCCTCTTGCAGGACGGCGCTGGCAGAGGCCGAGGTGGAATACGCCGATAAGACCTCGCCCTCGGTCTACGTGAGGTTCGAGGTGGACGGAGGTGAAATTGAAAAGAGACTCAATGTAAAACTTGGCGGCAAACGGGCCTTTATCATAATATGGACGACGACGCCGTGGACGTTGCCGGCCAACCTCGCCATAGCGCTCCATCCCGACCTCGGATACCTCCTCGCCTCAGCGGGCGGGGAGGCGTATATCTTCGCAGAGGGTTTAAAAGACGAGTTAATGGAAAAGCTCCAATGGGAGCCGGGAGAGGTCCGGGTAATAAAAAACCTCCGCTATAAGGACCTGGAGGGGATGAAGGCGCGCCACCCCTTTATAGATAGGGAGTCAATGGTCCTTCCCGGAGAGCACGTTACCCTTGAGGCCGGCACGGGGTGCGTCCACATAGCGCCTGGACACGGCGCCGATGACTACGACCTCGGCCTTAAATACGGCCTCGACGTCTACGCCCCGGTGGACGACCTCGGGAGGTTCACCGAAGAGGTGGAAGGCTTTTCAGGACAGTTCGTCTTCAAGGCGAATGAGGGGATAATAGAACTCCTCAGGAACAACAAAAACCTTCTGTTAAAGGAAGATATATCCCACTCATACCCCCACTGCTGGAGGTGCAAGAAACCCATAATCTTCCGAGCAACATCGCAGTGGTTCGTATCGATGGAGGCCGGAGACTTAAGGAAAAAGGCCCTCGAAGCTATCAGGGGAAAGGTGCGCTGGATACCCGCATGGGGCAGGGACCGCATATACAACATGATACAGAACAGGCCCGACTGGTGCCTTTCAAGGCAGAGGGCCTGGGGTGTGCCCATACCCGCCCTTAAATGCTCCGGGTGCGGCGAGTCATTCATCGACGGGGCTTTTATCGGGACCCTCGCATGCGCGTTTGAAAAAGAAGGGGCCGATATATGGTTTGAAAGGGAGATTACGGAACTACCCGGAGGAGAAGGTCTTGAGTGTCCGGGGTGCGGCTCCTCCGAGGTCGTGAAGGAAGAGGATATACTCGATGTATGGTTCGACTCCGGGGTCAGTTACGCTGCGGTCCTTGAAAAGAGGGCGAACCTGAATTTTCCAGCGGCCCTCTACCTCGAGGGGAGCGACCAGCACCGGGGCTGGTTCCACTCGTCGCTCCTTACCTCCATAGGGACAAGGGGCGTGCCGCCCTACGAAGCGGTCCTGACACACGGGTTCGTCGTCGACGGGGCGGGCAGGAAGATGAGCAAGACCACGGGAAACGTAATAGCGCCTCAGGAGATAATCGAGAGGTACGGCGCCGAGGTCCTGAGGTTATGGGTGGCCGCCGAGGACTACCGCGAGGACATACGAGTATCCGAAGAGATACTTAAAAGGCTCTCCGAGGCCTACAGGCGCATAAGGAATACCTTCCGTTACATACTCGGCAACCTCTATGACTTCGACCCTCAAAAGGATATCCTCGACTACGCGGACCTGAGTGAGCTGGACAGGCTCGCCCTCCATAAACTCACCAAACTGACAGAGCGCGTTCTTGACGCCTATAAAGAGTTCGAATTTCACGCCATATACCATGCGGTCCACAACTTCTGCACCGTGGACCTGAGCGCCTTCTACCTCGACATCCTGAAGGACCGCCTCTATACAAGGGGCGCCGCTTCAAAGGAGCGCAGGGCCGCCCAGACGACCATCTATCACATACTCGACTGCCTTGTACGCCTTACGGCCCCCATTCTCGTCTTTACCTCAGACGAGGCATGGAGGCACATGCCCGGAAGAATTGATGAGAGCGTGCATCTGGCCGGCATGCCCGAAGCCGGTAAGGGATGGGAAGACGAAGGGCTCGCCGAAAAATGGACAGGGCTCCTCGAAGTCAAGGCCGAGGTGTCCAGGGCCCTCGAAGGCGCGCGGAAGGCCAAACTCATCGGCCACTCCCTTGACGCGAAGGCCGTTCTCTTCCCCCCTGAAGGGCTCAAAGAGCTACTCGCGGAAGAGGAGCAGGCCCTTGAGGAGATGCTCATAGTCTCCAGGCTCTCCGTGTCGGGTTCCCATGAAGAGGCCCCGGGCGGCGAAAATGTTTTCAGGTTCAACTCCGGGGAGATTGCCGGCCTTACAGTAACAATAGAAAAGGCGGACGGTGAAAAGTGCGAAAGATGCTGGCGCTTCAGCACCGCCGTCGGAAAAGACCCTTCACACCCAACAATCTGCGAACGATGCCTGAGAGCGCTTTCCTGAGAAAAAAATGGACGGTCTTTTTTTTCACCGCCGTCTTCGTTATCGTTGTTGACCAGATAACGAAGGCCGTGATAATGAGCCGGCTTTACCCCAACGACCTGGTAGAGATTATTCCGGGCATCTTTAACATCGTCTATTACAAGAACACAGGGGCGGCCTTCGGGATATTCAGAGGGGTGTCGGCCATTAAGACCGTCTTTTTAATAACCGTTACGGGCGCGGCGCTAATATTTATCGCCTTCATGATAAGGCGCTGTGAGGACCTCATTACAACACTGACCCTTTCCCTCATCGCCGGCGGCGCCGTGGGAAACCTTATAGACAGGCTCGTATTCGGCTACGTTCTCGACTTCCTCGACTTTTACGCCGGCAAATATCACTGGCCTGCCTTCAATATGGCGGACTCGGCCATAACAGCGGGCGTCATCTCGACCATCTTACTCTTTTCCCTGAAAAAACCGAAAAGGCCGGCATAAGGGATAGAGGCCTTCAATAAAAAATTATTCCAGCCCCAGGTTCTTCGCCTCCCTTGTGATAAACTCCTCTATGGATTTCTGGTCTTCGGGCGAAACGGAATCGAACATTATGCCGGAGCCCCCGAAGATGGCGTCGCTGTCCGACTCCGCCGTCGACCACCTTACCACCCCTTTTACGTTAAAGACCCTGTCTATACCGGGGAGCGTGAATATAAGGTGGACTACCGTGCCCCTCAGGAGCCCCTCTTTCGTATGGAGGAAGACCCCGTTACAGCTGATGTTCAAGAGGAAGCCGCTCAACTTTTTTTCTCCCACCTTGAAGTCTATGGGTATGGATATGGGGACCCTGATCCTGTGCTGCCCCTTTGCAGCCTTTTCGCTGAAAAGGACGTTATTCACCATATAGATTATGTGCTCGGGCGTGAAGGCCTTTGACATCAACCCCGCCGCCCCGAGTTCCTTGAGCCTTTCTATCACCTCGCTCCCCTCATAAACCCCGGTTATCACGAGTATGGGGAATTTGTCCTGATAACCGTTCTCCTTTATCCATTCGAGGACACCGAAGCCGTCTACGTCCGGCATCTGGAGGTCCAGGACCAGCAGGTCTATGCCGATGGAGTTTATGGAGACCTCCTTTATCACCTCCCTGCCGTCCTTGGCGAACATCACCTTGTGGCCGGCCTCGGAAAGTATGTCGCTCAGTTTTATCCTGAAAAACATGCTGTCATCGGCTACAAGGATACTTCTTGATTCAGTGGTAATCATAGTTCACCCTCCCCTTAAAAACATTTTTAACAGGACATTGGCTCAAAATAAGGGTTTATCGAGGTGAAATCCAAGATGGTGTGCAGGTCTCAGGAGAGTCTAAAGGTGTGAAAAGCAACTACTGAGAGTATAAAGAAAAAAAAATAGAAATCAATCTTTTTCAGGGAGTGTTAACGTAAAGCGCCTCAGCCGGGGTATTTTGAACAACCGTAAAATGAAAAAAACCAGCAATCAATCCTTCT
>JBHHVI010000068.1:0-9036 GCA_046754225.1 Thermodesulfobacteriota bacterium
TAATATAGGGTAACAAATGTATCCCTACACTCTGTTCCTGTAAGGATGGGGGGGCTATGGACGGGAAAAGACTTACCCCGCGGCAAAAAGATATACTCGCCTTTATAGAGGTTTTTATAAAGGAGAGGGGCTATCCGCCCACCTTGAGGGAGATATGCGCCCGCTTCAAGATAAAAGGCCCGAAGAACGCCGCCAAGCACCTCGACGCGTTAGAGAGGAAGGGTTTTTTACGGAGAAAGGCCAATATATCAAGGGGCATGGAGGTGGCGTCGGCCCGGCCCCTGGGCGCTGTCTCCATCCCCATAGCGGGGCGCGTGCGCGCCGGAAGCCCGCACCTCGCCGTGGAGGACATAGTGGGCCGGGTGACCCTTGACGAGAGTTTTTTTAATTGCAGGGACGCCTTTCTCCTGAAGGTCGAGGGAGAGAGCATGACACGTGCGGGCATCGGCGAGGGCGACTACCTTATAGTAAGGCCCGGTACGGATGTGCGCGGAGGCGATATAGTGGTGGCGATGATAGACGGAGAGGCCACGGTAAAGAGGTTTTTTAGAGATGGCGATGCAATCGTCCTGAAACCTGAGAACCCTGATTTCAAGGAGTTGAGGATAACCCCCGAGCTGGGCGGGTCCTTTTCCGTCGTGGGCACCGTCGCCTTCGTAATAAAAAAGATTTTTTAATGCATCCGGTTTCAGGCGGCGATGGTGCATGAATATTTTAATTGGGTTTTTTTCAGGTGTTTTTATGACGACTATTATAGGCGAGCCGATAAAGGTAATAGCCGTATTCGACGGCGGCATAAGGCCCGTAAGGTTCAAGTGGAACGGAAGGGTCTATGCCGTGAAGGAGATAACCTACCAGTGGAGGTCGAGGGAGGGGAGCGCCGTCCGTATCCACTTTTCCGTCTTTGACGGGGCGAGCCTTTATGAGCTCTCTTACAATCAGGGGACCATGAAGTGGTCCATAGAAGGGGTTGAGGCGTGATGAGTGGGGAGCCTTCTATTATGCACATCGACATGAACGCCTTTTTCGCCTCCGTGGAGCAGAGGTCCAACCCGGCTCTAAGGGGAAAGCCTATAGCCGTAATCGGCTCGGCAAAGAGGACGGTGGTGACGACGGCGTCTTATGAGGCCCGGCGCTACGGCGTAAAGACGGGCATGAACAAGTATGAGGCCAAAAGGCTCTGCCCGCCCATAATCTTCGTTACAGGCAATAACAGAAAATACATAGACACATCGGAGAGGATTATCGACATAATAAAAAAATTCTCCCCCGTCGTGGAGGTCTATTCAGTGGACGAGGCCTTTGTCGATATCTCCGGCACGGCCGGACTTTTCGGCTCCCCGGAAGGGGTGGCGAGGGCGCTTAAGGGGAGGATAAAGGAGGGGCTGGGCCTTACCTGCTCGGTGGGTATAGCCGGGAATAAGCTCCTCGCCAAACTCGCCTCAAACATGGAAAAGCCCGACGGCCTTGTCGTCATAAGGCAGGGGGACGAGGCGGGTTTGCTCGCGGACCTTCCCGTGGGCGAGCTCTGGGGCATAGGGGGCAGGCTCACGGCGCACCTCGGCGCCATGGGTATAAAGACCTGCGGCGAGCTCGGCAGAGCCCCGGCGGGTATCTTAAGGAAGAGGTTCGGCATAATAGGAGAGGGGCTTAAACTCATGGGCCGCGGCGTATATCCCGACCCCGTTAAAGCGCCTGGCTTGGAGGACGTAGCGAAGAGCGTGGGCCACTCCATGACGCTCCCCGAAGATATTTCCGGAACGTATATGATAAAAAAGTATCTGTTGAAATTATCGGAGATGGTCGGGGCGAGGGCGCGCGCCCACGGCCTCATGGGACGTAAGGTAAGCCTCACCCTCAGGTACCCCGATTTTTTCACCTTCACAAGGCAGAGGACCCTCTCTCAGCCCACAAACGACACGCATGTCATATACGATAAGGCTGTCGAGATCCTCTCGTCCATAAGGTTAAGAGCCGCCCTTAGGCTCATTGGCGTAAGCATAGGGGGGATTACCGGAGGGGCGCGCCAGATGCCGTTATTTGAGGTTGAGTTGCGAAGAAGCCGCCTCCTCTCGGCCATTGACTCCATAAACGGCCGCTTCGGCGACTTCACCCTTACATGGGCGGCGCTACTTGAGGAGAAGAGAGAGGCGGGTGTCATATCACCTTCGTGGAGACCGGCGGGGGTGAGGAGGATAAACGTGACCTGATTTTTTACGGCCCCTTACAGGGGGGAGGGGATTTCACGCGGCGAATAAATAAGGGGCCTCCGCTAAGTGCGGAGGCCCCTTTGCCTGTGGACTGTTTTTATTTATCCCTTACTGTATGCCCAGCTTCTTTGCCAGCTTCTCGAGGTCCTTGGGCCTGCCCTCGGAGATGTATTTTTCCTTCAGCTCTTCAGGGGAGTGTTTGAACTTGCTCTCCACCCTCTGTCTGTATACGGGCGCCCCGTTATAGGCGCAGAAGGGATAGAGGTTGCCCTTGGGGTCGGGGTAGTGGATAACGCACCTCATCACCCTCTCCACGCTGAAGTTGTAGGCGTCCATGAAGTGCATGCCGGCGATAAAGAGGTTGCCGTAGGGGGCAGGCGAAACGTCTTCCCCGTGGTAGTTACTGCGCTTGCTCCTGTCCTGGTAGCCTTCGAAGCACTCAAGGAATTTTTTGAAGGTAAGCCCCTTGGGCGCCTTTTCAGCGTCGAAGTATTTGTTAAGCTTGTAAAGGACCTTGACCTTGGAAAGGAGGTCGAACTTCGAGGGTTTTATCTTCTTGGATATCTCCAGGAGCTCCTTGAAAAAAGGCTCCATGTCGATAAACTCACTTATGGCCTTTACCTCGGTCTTGTCTTCGCTGATAAAGAAGTAGCTTCCCTGCGAGCAGTGGGGGTGGAGGGTGAGGGTGTATTGCGGTTTGCCGCTAAGGGCCGTGGCGAGCTTGGAGAGCGCCGCCGTGCTCGCTATGGGGAACCAGTCCCTCATCGCCTTCATGTACCCCGTCTGCTTTTCAAGGTCATAGGCGAGGTCGGCGAGGGTGTACCTCTTTTCAAGCCTGTGGCTCTGGCTGAACCTGCCGACGAAAGAGACGGGCTGGAAGGCTATGCCGCTTATCACGTCGTTATTTTGAACGGCGAATTTGAGGATCTTGCCCACCTCCTGGTCGTTGTACCCCTTTACTATGGTGACAACGGGTATGACGGCGATCTTATTTTGCCTGCAGTTCTCTATGGCCTGCATCTTTACGTCCATGAGGTCTCGCGCGCGGGTCTTTTTGTAGACCTCGTCTGACATGCCGTCGAACTGGAGATATATGTTATCCACTCCGGCCTCCCTCGCCGCCTTTGCAAACTCCGGTTCCGCGAATTTTATGCCGTTGGTATTGACCTGCACGTAATCAAAATCCATCTCCCGGGCCTTTTTCACGATCTTCAGGAAGTCGGGCCTTATGGTGGGCTCGCCCCCGGAGAACTGGACCCTGTTGGCGGGAACGGGTTTCTGGTTGGCCAGGGATTCGAGTATGTGGACCACCTCATCGTATGAGGGTTCGTAGAGGTAGCCCGCCGCGTTGGCGTTGGCGAAGCATACGGGGCAGGTCATGTTGCACCTGTTCGTCAGGTCTACTATGGGAAGCCCGCTGTGGCTGGTGTGCATATTGCAGAGGCCGCACTCCTTTGGGCATGTGCTCGCGTCCTTAACGGGAGGGTCTTCCACTCCTCTGCCGTCGCCGTACCACAGGTCCTCGCACCTGTAGTAGAGGTCGACGTCGCCGTAGAAGACGTCCTTGAACTCCCCGTGCTCCTCGCAGGTCTTCCTTATCCAGACCTTGCCCCCTTCGGGATAAAGGGTGGCTTTTATAATCTCCATGCACTCAGGGCAAATGGAGTCGATTTCCTTGGGCAGCCCGTATTTTACGGGTTTTATTTTGGTGCCGGAGTATGTTGTTTCCGGCCCCTCTATCAGTTCGGTAATATTGTTAATACCGTTTGCTTTTAACAAACGCTGCATCAGACCCATGATCTAACCTCCGTGTTTTTTTGACACAAACAAACATTACCATTCAGACAAAAGAATCAGCCGAGCGTTAAACAACGTATTTATCACTTTTATAAGATTTTTAATCTTTAATCAAGGGAAAAAATCAATGGGGCGTGTTTTTTGAGAAACCTCTTTCAACCCCCGTGCAACCTGTTTTCCGGTACTTTTCCACAGGTAAAAAAGTTGAAAACAATCCTCTTTGTATGTTAGAAATTAGAGGATAGTATTTACTTGTCCGTTGGTGAGGCCTTTCAGCCTTAATTATAGCATAAAACAGCACAAAAAGGTTTTTCAGGGGACGCCGCATTAATTTTTTTGTCCGGGCCTGAGATATGGGAAATAACAAATACGACCACAAGAAGATAGAGGGGCGGTGGCAGGCCGAGTGGGAGAGCCACGGGGCCTTTAACGCCGAGCCCGGAGGCGGGCGTGAAAAATACTACTGTCTTGAGATGTTCCCCTACCCCTCGGGCAAGATTCATATGGGCCATGTGAGGAATTATTCCATAGGCGACGTGCTGGCGCGTTTTTTAAGGATGAAGGGTAAGAACGTGCTCCACCCCATGGGATGGGACTCCTTCGGGCTCCCCGCCGAGAACGCCGCCATAGAGCGCTCCATACACCCCGCGAAGTGGACGCACGGGAACATAGACTTCATGAGAAGGCAATTGAAGAGGATAGGGCTCGGTTATGACTGGAAAAGGGAATTGGCCACGTGCACCCCTGAATATTACAAGTGGAACCAGTGGATATTCTTGAAGTTTTATGAAAAGGGGCTCGCCTATAAAAAGCGCTCTACCGTAAACTGGTGCCCCAGGTGTTCGACTGTGCTCGCCAACGAACAGGTTGAGGACGGGGCTTGCTGGAGGTGCTCTTCGGTTGTTCAGTCCAGGGAGCTCGACCAGTGGTTTTTCAGGATTACGGAATACGCCGAGGAACTTCTCGACTACACCCATAAACTGCCGGGCTGGCCTGAACGGGTCCTCGTTATGCAGAGGAACTGGATAGGGAAGAGCATGGGGGCTGAAGTGAATTTTCCCGTAGTCAACTCCCCTGTGGACGGCTCAGAAGAAATAATAAAAATATTCACCACAAGGCCCGACACCCTCTACGGCGTTACCTTTATGAGCCTCGCCCCCGAACACCCCTACGTTGAAAAGATAACTCTTCCCGCCAGGCTCGAAGCCGTAAGGTCGTTCGTTGAAGAGGCCGTTAATGAGCGCAAGGCGGCCGGTGCCGGTGGTGTGGAGGGTCTTGAGAAAAAGGGCGTCTTTACGGGCGCCTATTGCGTAAACCCCCTTACGGGGCAGAAGGTGCCCGTCTATGTGGCTAACTTCGTCCTCATGGAGTACGGCACTGGCGCTGTAATGGCCGTGCCGGCCCACGACGAGAGGGACTTCGAGTTCGCCAGGGCCTATGACATCCCCGTAAAGGTCGTCATCAACCCGCCCGGAAAAGAGCTCGACCCGGAAAAGATGGACGGGGCCTATGTGGAGGAAGGTCTTCTCGTAAACTCGGGCCCCTTTGACGGCATGAGGAATACCGAGGCCATGGACGCCATTATAGACCACCTCGAAGAAGAGAAGGCCGGTAAAAGGGCCATAAACTACAAGCTCCGGGACTGGGGTATTTCGAGACAGCGTTACTGGGGCTGCCCCATACCCGTTATTTATTGCGAGGCCTGCGGCACTGTGCCGGTGCCCTGTGAAGACCTTCCCGTGGTGCTGCCCGAGGACGTGGAGTTTACGGGCAAGGGTCTATCGCCCCTTGCCGGCGCCTCTGAGTTCGTCAACGCCCCATGCCCGAAGTGTAAGGGCGCGGCGCGGCGCGAGACCGACACCATGGATACCTTCGTCGACTCGTCGTGGTATTTTTTAAGGTATCTATCTCCGGGTGAGGCCGAAAAACCCTTTAAGAAGGAAGACGCCCGTTACTGGATGCCCGTTGACCAGTACATAGGGGGCATAGAGCACGCCGTGATGCACCTTCTTTACGCGAGGTTCTTTACAAAGGCGCTCCGGGACCTGGGGCTGCACGCCATTGACGAACCCTTTAAAAACCTTTTGACGCAGGGCATGGTCTGTAAGGAGACGGTACGGTGCTTTGAAGACGGCTACCTTTCTCCCGAGGAGGTTACAGAGGACGCCCGGTGCGCCGGGTGCGGCCGGGCCGTGGAGTTCGGCTCCGTTGAGAAGATGTCAAAGTCGAAGAAGAACACCATCGACCCCGACGGCATTATAGACAGGTACGGCGCTGATACGACAAGGCTTTTTTCGCTCTTCGCCGCCCCGCCCGAAAGGGACCTCGAGTGGAGCGTGGAGGGTGTGGAGGGCTCTTACAGGTTTCTCGGCAGGGTCTGGAGGCTTGTGGTGGAAAACCGGTCCATCCTCGCCGGCTCCGTCTCTTACAGGAGTGAAAAAGACGGCCCCCTTGACGCCTTCCCTCCTTTAAAGGAACTTCACGCCATGACTCACCGCACCATAAAAAAGGTCACCGACGATATTGAGAAGAGGTTCCATTTCAATACGGCCATAAGCGCCATAATGGAGCTCGTAAATGCCGTCTACGCCTTCCTTCAGAAGGACGCCCGAAGAGAGCCGTCCGGCATGGCTCTAAAGGTCTTCAGGGAATCGGCGGAGACTGTGGTGGCCCTTCTGGCCCCTTTCGCGCCCCATATTGCGGAGGAACTCTGGGAGAGGCTCGGCGGCGAAGTTCCGCTTTACAAGTCCAGGTGGCCCTCGGTCAGGGCCGAAGCCCTCGTTAAGGAAGAGGTGACCCTTGTCGTGCAGGTAAACGGCAGGGTGAGGGCCAGGGTCAGCGTGCCCGCCGACGCCTCCGAGGCCGAGGTGAAGGAGATAGTAACGGGGGATATGAAGGTGGCTTCGTACATGGCGGGCAGGACATTAAAAAAGTTTATCTATGTGCCGGGCAGGATAGTCAACATGGTGGTGCCATGACGATGAAGAAGACGTTTTTATTGTTCACGCTAACGGCCCTGTGCTTCCTCTCTTACATTACGGGGTGCGGCTACCATGTAGCCGGCAAGGGTGGACATATGCCGGGGGGTATAGAGGAGGTCTCCATACCCGTATTCGTTAACATGACGAAAAAACCGGATATAGAATCCATAATTTCCACCGCCTTTGTAAGCGAGTTCGTGACCACCGTCGGTGTCAGGGCCGGGGCCGGCGCCGAGCTGAGGGGCGCCATATTGTCCTATGAACTGAGCCCCGTCTCTTACACGAAGAACGACGTGGTGCAGGAGTACAGGCTCTCGGTAACCCTTTCACTCGTCCTTGTTGAAAAGGCCGGCGGCGCCGTCCTCTGGGAGGATCGAAATGTCCGTGACTACGAGGATTTCAAAGTAACCTCCACTGACGTTACCGCCACGGAAGAGGCTGAGATATCTGTCTTTAGAAAACTCTCAAAAGACGTGGCGAGGCTCGTTAAAGAGAGGATGCTCGAAAACTTTTAAGGCAACCGCCCGGGTTCGACATGAAGAGGAGAAAATGAAAAAGGTCCAGTTAAAACCGGTTCTCTACATATACGGAGCGGAGGACTACTTAATTGAGGAGGAACTGAAGGCCATAAGAGCGGCCTCTCTTACCCCGGGGTTTGAGTCCATGAACTACCACCTCTACTACCCCGACGGCCTTGACGCCCTGGAGGCGGTCACAACTGCTGGGACGCTGCCCGCCTTTTCAGATAAAAGGCTTGTAGTTGTGAGGAGGGCCGAGGGCTTGAGGGTAAAACAGAAGGCGGTTTTTTTAGAGTATGTGAAGGACCCGTGCCCTTCGACGTGCCTCGTCTTTATCGCCGCCGCGGTAAAGTTGGACAAGAGAAACGCCTTTATAAAATATTTGAGCGAAAAGGGTTTTATCAGGAGCTTTAGAACCCTGAACCAGGGCGGACAGGTCGAGTGGATTAAGAAGGAGGTTGAGGCTCAGGGTAAAAGGATTACCGGGGGGGCGGCCGTTAAACTTCAGGAGATAGCCGGAGGCACGCTCCGCGCGATAAAGGGTGAGGTTGATAAGATAGTCCTTTTCACGGGTGAAAAGGAGATTATAGATGAGGGCGATGTGAGCGGGTCGGGGCTTGACTGCAGGGTGGAGACCATCTTCAAGCTCTCCGACGCCATAGGCGCGAAAGACTTAAGCGAGGCCTTGAGGATTTACAAGAATATCGCTGGCGAGCCGCCTCTTAAGATACTCGGCGCCATAGCCCGCCACGTAAGGATACTCCTGAAGGTGAAGGGGCTCCTTAAAAAGGGCACTCCCGAGCGCAGGATTTCGGCGATGATAGGCGTGCCGCCGAATTTTGTTTACGGCTACATAAAGAGCAGCCGGCTTTTCAGGGAGGCCGAACTAACGGGGGCCATAAGGGCCTTTTACGGCGTCGACAGTATTTTGAAGTCGAGCGGGATACCCGCGGACGTGGCCATGACGAAACTCATTATAGACCTCACCGGCGCTTCACCGGTGTAAGGTGGTCGGGCTGGGAGTTGACGGAAAAACCCGCGGGGAGATAGACCCCCGCGGGTTTTTTTATTCGGCGCCGGCTAAAAAATTATTTTGATTCCAGAGAGTTTACCTGAACGGTAAGGCGGGAAATCTTCCGCGCGGCGGTATTCCTGTGAAGCGTGCCCTGCGTGACGGACCGGTCCAGGAGCCTTACGGCGGTCTTGAGCCCGGCCGTGGCCTCTTCCTTCTTGCCCTCGCTCATGGACTGACGGACCTTTTTGACGGCCGACTTTATGGTAGTCTTTATAGAGGTGTTTCGAACCCGCCTCTTCTCACTTTGCCTGTGCCTTTTTATGGCCGATTTATGATTTGCCAAAACCCCTTCCTCCTGTTATTTTAATTGAACGATTTTGGGCCGGGGCCTTTTGGCCTCCGGCACAAAAAAAGCGATGCCGTGTAGCACAGTATAATATTCTTTTTAGGGTGCGTTGTCAAGGGTTTGCTTTAAAGGGGGGTGGCCTGTTGATGGTATTAAAACCGGGTATTAA
>JBHHVI010000069.1:0-8893 GCA_046754225.1 Thermodesulfobacteriota bacterium
GCCGCCCCCGACCGCTCATCGCCGACTGTCCAGGATATGCGGAAGTCTGTGCCCGTGTCCCTCCTCAAGACCTCCTGGATCAGCAAAAGATAATGCTCCTTTATCCATTCGAGAAAGAAGCGGTTCGGCACCTTGAGGGCTATAGAGCCGTCATCGTCCCCGCCCGTCGGCTTTATGGGGCTGAACCACGTGGCGAAGTGCTGGGCGCTTACATGCTCGGAAACGCCTTCAAGGCATTTTTTCCAGAGGGATTCGTAATCCATAGACATTCAGACAGACTGAGGTTAGGTTTATTAACAGGTTTATCAACACCTGTTGATAGTTTTCCGGTTTGTGGGATATGCCACTTTACCAGAGTAGAAACCCAATTTCAAGGGTTTTGTATTTTAAACCTTAAGTTTTTTAACTAATTGATTTTGCAGGGTTTTCATGGAAAAAGGGTTCTTTTTCGTCTCAGGGGAAAGGTTTTTACGCCGCCTTCTTCAGGGGTAAAATCCACGCACCTTGATGGCCTCGGCCACTCTTTTTACGCCGACTATTGTAGCGGCTGTCCGGAGGTCCGTCTTCTCTTCCTGAGAGGTTTGGAGCACCACGCCAAAGGCCCTGGTCATAATCTCCTTTAGCCTCTCTTTTACCTCGCCTGCCTCCCAGGCGAACCTCTGTATCCCCTGAAGCCACTCAAAATAGGAGACGACCACGCCCCCGGCGTTTGCGAGTATGTCGGGTATAATAAAGACGCCCTTGTCCCGCAGTACAGCGTCCGCGGCGCTCGCCGTGGGCCCGTTCGCGCCTTCGGCTATTATTTTCGTCTTTATCCTTTCAACGTTGCCCGGATTTATCTGGCCGCATACGGCGGCCGGGATAAGTATATCCGTTTCCATGCCCAGCAGCTCATCGATAGTCATGGAATCAGCCCCTATAAACCCCTCGAGCGCCCCTGCGGCTCTTTTGTGCTCAAGGGCCTTATCAAAGTCAATGCCCCCGGCGTTATATATAGCCCCTCTCGAGTCGGCAAGGCCCACGACCTTCGAGCCCATCTCATGGAGTATCCTTGACGCGTTATACCCCACTTCTCCGAAGCCTATGACGCTCGTCCTCATGCCGTCCAGAGGAAGGTTCAGGTGTTTAAGCGCCTCAAGTATGCTAATAATAATCCCATCGGCCGTTGCCGTTCCTCTGCCCTTTGAGCCTCCAAGGGAGATGGGTTTGCCCGTTACAATCTCCGGAACGGTGTACCCCTTCATCATGGAGTAGGTATCCATCATCCAGGCCATGACCTGTTCGTCGGTATACATGTCAGGGGCGGGAATATCCGTCTCGGGGCCGATAAAGGGCACCAGCTCATAGGTATACCGTCTGGTAAGGCGCTCCTTTTCGCCGGTGGAAAGGTTTCTCGTGTCGCAGTCCACGGCGCCCTTGGCTCCGCCGAAAGGCAGGTCCACCACCGCGCACTTCCACGTCATAAGCGCCGCCAGGGCCGTTACCTCGTCGAGGGTGACTCCGGGGTGATACCTGATGCCGCCCTTGCCGGGCCCGCGCGCGAGGTCGTATTGAACCCTGTAACCGGTAAAGAATTTTATCTCCCCGCTGTCCATCCTTACAGGGAGGTTCACCACAAGAGAACGCCGCGGTTTTGAGAGCCGCTCGAGGATGCCGTTGGTCAGATTGAGAAAGGTGTTTGCCTTATTAAGGCTGAAGAGGGTCTCGTCTAAATACATGCACTTCTGTGTCATGACATTACCCGTGGGAATCCCGCCATGGGGGTGGGCGCGGTTTTTCCGCATAACTCTTTGAATGAAAATTTAATTAAAATTCAGAACGGTTTTTTTGTCAAGGCAATTGTACGGCCTGAAAAACGCGCCCCGGTTTATGACAAACTCCCAAGGACCTTCGAGTAAATCTTTCGAACCCCCCTGCGATAGCGTTCATAGTCACCCAGGAGGTCTCCTCCCGGACTGCCGCCCTCATATCCCGCGCTCCTTGCGAGCGAGTCAAGCTCCGCCGGGTCCCTTGAAAGAAAACCCTCGGGCCTGTCATGGACCACCCGGAGCTTCATCACAAGGAGCCTGTAAAAAAGATAGGCCTCACGGAGAAGCCTGTAATCGTCTTCTTTAACGAGCCCTTCCTTAAAGAGCCTTTTAAGGGCCTTGAGCGTAACAGGCGTCTTTAGTCCCCTCTTCTCACCGCCCCATTTCAGCTGCAGCGCCTGCACCAGAAATTCAATATCCACGGCCCCGCCCGTGCCGGTCTTGATATTATATCTTTCGGCGTTCTCAAGGGCCAGCTCCTCCTCCATGCGCCTTCTTATTCGGAGCATTTCCAGGGCCTCTTCTTTTTTAAGGGTCCTTGAGAATATAATCTCCCCCAGTTTTTCCACGACCCTTTTTCCGAGCCCGGAGTCGCCGGCCACGGCCCTCGCCCTTATAAACGCCTGCCTCTCCCAGACCGAGGTAGAGCCCTTCTGGTGGTACTTTAAAAGAGACTCTTCAGTTACCACAATGGGACCGGAGCTGCCCGAGGGCCTGAGCCTCGTATCCACGTTGAATAAAAACCCCTCCGCGGTCTTTACGGTCAGTATGCTTATAACCCTCTGGCAGAGTTTTACAAAAAACTCGTGTGGTGAAATGTTTTTTACGCCGAAGGTCTCTTCCGCGCCCCCCGGGGCGCTGTAAACGAAAACTATATCGAGGTCCGAGCCGTAGATAAGCTCCCGGCCCCCCAGTTTTCCGAGGCCGAGGATAGAGAACTCCGCGTCTTCGGGCGTCCCGTAAATCCTCGCCACCTCTTCAAGGCCGACCCTCCAGGCCAGGTCCAGGCACGTTTCGGCGAGAAAGGTAATCTCAGTCGAGACCTGGCGCGCCGAGAGGACCCCGGCCGCGTCATTTATCCCGATCCTCAAGACCTCCTGGCTCTTGAGCCTCCTCATGGCGTCGATCCTCTGTCCATAATCCTTTTCCGGGTCCAGCGACTCCGAGGCGAATTCATCCATAAGAGTCTTTTTTGACTTATAGGGGATGGATAGTTTGTCTGAAAGAAGGAGGTCGAGGTTTTCCGGGTGCTCTATGATGCTTCTTGAAAGGAAGACGCTCGTGCCGAACAGCTTTAAGAGTTCTTCGGTAACCTTCGGGTTCTCAAGAAGGAGCGAATAAAAAATGGTACGCGCTCCGAGCCGGGAGATAAAGGCCTCGAGGTGTTTTAAAGACATGTCGGGGTCGGGTGAACCGAGTACGCCGGCGAGGAATACGGGGGCGAGCCTCCCAAACAAGACCCTTGCGCGTGCGCTTAAACGGAGCGACCTCGGCCCGTCCCTTAAAAGCTCGAGGTTATTGTACGCCGGCCCGCTCTCCTTAAACCCCAGCGCCGAGAGTCTTTTAATCGCCTCCGCCTTTTCCATGTCGGGGGAGAAGAGTATTGATATTTCCCTTGAGATCTCCGGCGGCTTTTCAGACCTGTAAAAGAGTGAAACAAAGACCCCGTGGACCGACGAGGTGACCTTGCTGTACTCCTCACGGAACTCTTCAGTCTTCATAAACCCCATCATCCGCGCGAGCCTCGCAATCTCTTTTGCGCCGGAAGGTATGGCCTGCGTCTGCCTCATCTCCACGATCTGTATCCTGTGTTCCAGGTTCCTTAAGAAGACGTAAGAGCTGAGCAGCACCGAAGCGTCTTTTTCCTTTACAAGGTTTTTTGCCCTGAGACTCTTTACGGCGTCCACGGTGGCCCGCTGCCGTATTTCCCGGTCCTTGCCGCCGTGGATAAGTTGAAGTGCCTGGCAGAAAAACTCTATCTCCCTGATGCCGCCCGCGCCGAGCTTTACGTCAACGGCGTCGGGGTTTCTGCGCATCAGGCTCAGGTCTATCTTTTCCTTCATCGTTTTAATCTCTTCAATGGCCGTAAAATCCAGGTACCGGCGGTATACAAAGGGCCTTACGAGGTCCAGGAACTGCTCTCCCAGGGCCCGGCTCCCGGCGGCGGTACGCGCCTTTATAAGGGCCGCCCTCTCCCAGGCCTGTCCCCAGGACTCATAATAGACCTCAACGCTTCTTAGAGAATTGACCATGTCGCCGCCGCCGCCCCCGGGCCTCAAGTCGAGGTCTATCCTGAATACAATACCGTCGGAGGTGACGTCTGATAAGAGCCTTCTTAACCGCACCGCGGCCTTTAAAAAAAACTCGTTGAGAGAGATTCTTGAGCCAGCCGCCCCTTCCACCCCCGCTGTCTCGCCGTTATCTGAGGAGTATATGTACATTATGTCTATGTCAGAGGAGTAGTTCAGCTCCCTTCCCCCGAGTTTTCCAAGCCCGATGACCACGAACTCGGCCTCTGTCCGCGCGCCCCCGTCATCGGTGTAGTAGGGTATGCCGTATTCTCTTTTAAGGGTTTTGAGAGAATAGCCGCAGGCGGCCTCGAGGAAGGCGTCTGCCAGGTCCGACAGCTCGCCTGTTATCTCTTCCATGGGCGCGAGGCCGAGGAGGTCCCTTGCCCCGAGCCTCAAAAATTCTTTCTGCCTGTAGACCCTTAAAGCCCTCGCGAAGGCGTCGAAATCCCCGCCGCCTTCTGTCACGGCCCGGAGTTCACCATTGAACACAGGGAAAGATTTTTTTTCATTTATGCCTCCCGAGCAGAAGAGCCAATTGAAAAACTCGGGCTCTCTGGCGAGTATGCCGGAAAGGAAGGGGGATGAGCCGGTGATGGTAATAAGACGGCCGAGGTTCTTTTCGTCCTTTAGAAACCCGGATAGAGACCTTGTGTCCCTGCCTTTTATAACGGCCTCAAGGTTGTTTAACGCGGAGTCCGGCGAGGGCGCTCCCTTCGCCAGCTTAATAACGCTTGCCAGCCGGCCTCCAAGGGGGGTGGAGGCCAGTAATTTCAGGTTCCTGAGCGCACCCCCGGCGTTGGAAAAGCCGAGCCCATTGAGGCGCTCCATCGCCACGGACTCCGGTATCTCGAAGAGTTCAAAGGCCATGCGCCCCATAATAACACATCTCTTTTTTTTAAAAAACCCCGTAATCCCGCAACAATGAATCCTCTTTCTACTTCTTGACAAAGACTTATAGGGGGCATAATTTACTTATAGAGCGGTATTTTTTTTATGAATAAAAGAGGGGTTTTTAAACCATGAGACTCGACAGGTTTACAATAAAATCACAGGAGGCTATTGGCGAGGCCCGGTCCAGGGCCGAGGCCCTAAGCAATCAGGAGATGACGGTAGAGCACCTTCTCGCCGCCCTTATCGACCAGGAGGGCGGCATAGTAAGGCCCGTTATAGAGAGGATAGGAGGGAACCCTGGCCTTATAAAGAGCCAGCTCGAAGAGGCCCTTAAAAAACTCCCCGCCGTAAAGGGCGCGGGCGCGGAAGTCTATATCTCCCCGGCCTTAAACGGGGTACTCGAAAACGCCCTGAAAGAGGCCGCGGAGATGAAGGACGCCTTTGTCTCCACCGAGCACCTCCTTGCCGCTATAGTAACGGACACCCGGAGCGAGGCCGCGAAGATACTCGCCAGTGAGGGCGTCACCCGTGATACGGTCTTAAAGGCCCTTGCCTCCGTAAGGGGAACCCACAGGGTAACGGACCAGATGCCCGAGGAAAAATACCAGGCCATAACAAAGTATACGAGGGACCTCGTTGAACTGGCGCGCGCGAATAAACTCGACCCTGTTATAGGAAGGGACGAGGAGATAAGGCGGGTTATACAGGTCCTTTCGCGAAGGACCAAGAACAACCCCGTTCTCATAGGCGAGGCCGGCGTGGGAAAGACCGCCATAGCCGAGGGGCTCGCACAGAGGATTGTGGCGGGCGACGTGCCCGACACCCTGAAGAACAAAAAGATACTCGCCCTCGACCTCGGCGCCCTCATCGCCGGGGCAAAGTACCGCGGCGAGTTCGAAGACAGATTGAAGGCCCTCCTTAAAGAGATATCCGACGCCGCGGGCTCAGTGGTCCTTTTTATAGACGAACTCCATACGCTCGTCGGAGCGGGGGCAGCCGAGGGCGCCATGGACGCCTCCAACATGCTAAAACCGGCGTTAGCCCGCGGCGAGCTCCACTGCGTGGGGGCGACTACCCTCGACGAATACAGGAAATACATAGAGAAGGACGCCGCCCTTGAGAGGAGGTTCCAGCCCGTCATGGTGAACGAGCCCTCTGTAGAGGATACGGTGGCTATACTCCGAGGCCTTAAGGAAAAGTACGAGGTCCACCACGGCATAAGGATCTCCGACGCCGCCATAGTGGCCGCCGCCACGCTTTCCAACAGGTATATAGCGGACAGGTTCCTCCCCGACAAGGCCATAGACCTTATTGACGAGGCGGCCTCCCGTTTGAAGATTGAGATAGAGAGCATGCCCACGGAAATAGACCAGAAAGAAAGGCGGGCCGTGCAACTCGAAATCGAAAAGCAGGCCCTCTCAAAGGAGAAGGACAAGGCCTCTCTTGAAAGGCTTGAAAAGATAGAAAAAGAGCTGGCCGGGTTGAAAGAGGAGTCAGGCCGGCTTAAGGCCCACTGGAAGAACGAAAGGGATGCTATCGGCCGGATACGCGCCATAAAGAAGGAGATTGAGGAGATAAAGGCCGGGGCCGCCGAGGCCGAAAGGGCCGGGGACCTGGCGAGGGCCGCGGAACTCAAATACGGAAGGCTCACGGAACTGGCCAAAAATTTCGAGGATGAGAATAAAAAACTCCAGGAACTTCAGGGCGCCCAGAGGATACTCAAGGAAGAGGTGGACGCCGACGACATAGCGGCCATCGTTTCCCGCTGGACCGGCGTGCCTGTAACGAAGATGCTCGAAGGCGAGAGGGAAAAACTCCTCGATATGGAGGGCGCGCTTAAGAGGAGGGTCGTGGGTCAGGACGCCGCCCTTGCCGCGGTCTCCGGCGCCGTCAGGAGGGCACGGGCCGGGCTACAGGAGATAAACCGCCCCATAGGTTCTTTTATATTCCTCGGCCCCACGGGCGTGGGTAAGACAGAGACTGCCCGGGCCCTGGCCGAATTCCTCTTTGACGACGAGAGGGCCATGGTAAGGATAGACATGAGCGAGTTCATGGAGAAACACTCCGTGGCGAGGCTCATCGGCGCTCCTCCCGGTTACGTGGGTTACGAGGAAGGGGGTTATCTCACCGAGGCGGTAAGGAGGCGGCCCTATTCCGTTATCCTCTTCGACGAGATAGAGAAGGCCCACCCCGAGGTCTTTAACCTGCTTCTCCAGATACTCGACGACGGCCGGCTCACCGACGGCCACGCCAGGACCGTGGATTTCAAGAATACAGTCATTATCATGACCTCAAACACGGGTAGCTCCTACATTTCCGAGCTCGGAGAAAAGGATTACGAGGAGATTAAAAACCGTGTCACCGGGGCCCTTAGGGAGACATTTAAACCCGAGTTCCTGAACAGGATCGACGATATAATCATATTCCACCCCCTCTCAAGGGATGTGATGAAGGATATAGTGGATATACAGCTCGCGCGCCTCAAAACCCTCTTGAAAGAGAAGAAGATAGGAGTTACACTAACTGATAAGGCGAAGGAGTATCTCGCCGGGGCCGGATACGACCCTGTTTACGGCGCGCGCTCTTTAAAAAGACTCCTTCAGAAAGATATAATCGACCCTATCGCCCTGAAAATCCTCGAAGGCGGGTTTAAAGAAGGCGACAGCGTCGCCGTGGACTTGAGGGAAGGCAAAATGGTTTTTTCAAAGTCCAGGCAAAGGGATTGAAAAGCGTACTTGACAAAAGCCTAAGCATTTAATAAATTTATATAATTGTTCGGCGTCGGATTTTCCTGAAAAAGCGTCCTTATAATAAAGTCAAAATAAGGAGAGAAAAAAATGGCCCCGTCAAGGTGGGACCCATATAAAGACCTGCTCTTCCTTCAGGAACGCATGAGCCGTGTATTCGATGAAGCCCTTATGCAGTACGGCGGCGGTGAAGGGCTTTCTGTTTGCACCTTCCCGCCCATGGATATCTATGAGACGGACAAGAACATTATACTCAAGGCGGAACTCCCGGGCATAGACTTAAACGACATCTCCATAGAGGTAAAGGAAAATGTCGTTACCCTCAGGGGCGAGAGGAGGATGAGGAAAAATCTCTGCGAGGAGAATTTTCACAGGATGGAGCGTTTTTACGGGACCTTTGAGAGGGTATTCTCTCTGCCCAACTTTGTGGACAGGTCCTCTGTCAAGGCCGACCTTACAGACGGCGTGTTGAGAATCAGCATCCCCAAGATAGTTGAGCCGGAAAGCCGCAGAATTAAAATAAAGATAGATTGAAGGGGGCCGGGGAAAACGGGCGGGCCCGTTCGCGCTGAAGCCCCCGCAGGTCTACCCGGTAAAAACTCCCCGTAAACAATATTGATATAAGGCGGTCATGACGGAAGAAGAAAAAAAAGTTAAAGGGCCCGGTCCCGATGGCCGGGAAGGCGCACCGGGGGCCGCCGGGGAGGAGCCAAAAGAAAAAGGCCCCGTCCCTTTTCCGGCTCTCAATTTTTCGTCCTTCATACTTTCCCTTTCATCATCGGTGCTTATAAACCTCGGTGTCATCGAAAACCCCGTTACGAAAAAGACGGAAAGAGAACCGGAAACCGCCAAACAGACCATTGAGCTTATAGAGCTTCTCAAGGAAAAGACCAAAGGCAATCTTACGGAAGACGAATCGAGGCTCCTCGATGATATCCTCCGTGAACTGAGGCTCCAGTACTGCAAGGCCACGGGGAAGTAAGCCGGGTTTTAAAAAATCCACTTTACGCGTGCCTGCCTTTGAGAGAAGCGCGCGGCGGCCGGCTCCTGTAAATCAAAAAACCTGTTATTTAAAGATATAAAAATTTACGGAGTATAAAGTAAATGTCTCACGGGAAAAAAGCCTTCGGCATAAAAACATTTTTTGTTGTGGCAT
>JBHHVI010000070.1:0-8796 GCA_046754225.1 Thermodesulfobacteriota bacterium
GAGGTTATAGATGACGTTATAAAGACGCAGGTCAACATTCTCTTTCTCGGCGAGGGCGGCCGCCTTGACCTCGGGGCGCACGTTAAAGCCGATGATAATGGCGTTGGAGGCCGAGGCGAGAATGACGTCACCCTCGTTTATGCCTCCGGCGGCGCTATGCAGGACGTTTATCTTCACCGCCTCTGTGGAGAGTTTTTCAAGGGAGTCCTTTACGGCCCCTATGGAGCCGTTGACGTCGGCCTTTATAATAACGCCCAGTTCCTTCACCTCACCTTTGTTTATCTGATCATAAAGCTCTTCGAGGCTCACCCTGGCCGTCTTGGTACGTTCTCTTTCAAGGGCCTTCCTCTCCCTGATGGAGGATATCTGCCTCGCCACCACTTCGTCCTTGACGGCCATGAAGGTATCTCCGGCCTGGGGCACGCCGGACAACCCTAATATCTCCACCGGCATTGAAGGGCCGGCCTCTTTTATCCTCTTGCCCCAATCGCTTATCATGGCCCTTACCCTTCCATAGTGTACCCCCGTGACGAAGGCGTCGCCAACCCTGAGCCTGCCGTTCTGGATCAGAACCGTCGCTACGGGGCCGCGGCCTTTATCCAGTTTCGCCTCAACGATTACGCCCCTTGCGGCACCCTCGGGTGAGCCCTTTAGTTCGAGCATCTCGGCCTGGAGGAGTATGAGCTCCAGGAGCTCTTTTATATTCGTCCCCTGCTTCGCGCTCACCTCCACGAATATGGCTTCTCCTCCCCAGTCTTCGGGAGCGAGTCCGTGTTGGGCAAGTTCGCTTTTCACCCGGTCGGGCTCGGCCTGAGGGAGATCTATCTTGTTAACCGCCACGATTATAGGCACGCCCGCGGCCTTTGCGTGGTTTATAGCCTCTATGGTCTGAGGCATAACCCCGTCGTCGGCCGCCACCACAAGGACCACCAGGTCCGTTACCTTTGCGCCTCTCGCCCTCATCGAAGTGAAGGCCTCGTGGCCCGGGGTATCGAGGAAGGTCACATCTCCTTTTTCAAGATGCACGTGGTAGGCGCCTATATGCTGGGTAATGCCGCCGGCCTCTCCGCTGACCACATTGGTCTTTCTTATTGCGTCGAGCAGCGAGGTCTTACCGTGGTCCACATGGCCCATGACCGTCACAACAGGCGCCCTGGGCTCAAGCCCCTCAGCCGTCTGCTCGGCTTCGGTCTCCAGATAGGTCCCTTCCTGAAAGGAGACGTTTTCCACGTCGTAGCCGTATTCCTGGGCCAGGAGGGTGGCCGACTCAATATCGACAAACTGGTTCACCGTCGCCATGACGCCAAGGCCCATCAGTTTCTTTATCAACTCGTTGGCCTTTACTCCGAGCCTCTGGGAAAGTTCCGCAATGCTTATGGCCTCGGCTATCCTCACGACCCTCTTCGTAGCCTTTGGTACGGTTATCTCCGTCTTTTTAAGCTGTCTTGACAGCGGCACCTGGGTCTTCTGGCGCCGGGGCTGACGCGTCCGTTGACGCTTACCCTTGCGCTGGGGCCTGCCGGAAGTAAAAAACTTCTTTAGCTCTTTAGGTTGCCCTGTCTTTTCAAATACCTTTACTTCTTTTTTGTGCTGAGGCTTTTTCGCTTCAGCGGTCTCCTTTTCTTTAGCGGACGCGGGGGCCTTCTCTTCGCCCTCTTCGGCGGCCGGCTTCTTTTTCACCGCCTTTTTCGCTTTGGCGGCCGGCTTCTTCTCGGGCGCGCCCTTTTTTTCAGCGGCGACTTTAGTCTTAGCTGCTTTTTTCACCGCACCCTTTTCAGGCTCCGCTTCCTTTCCAGCCTCCCCGGGTTTCACCTTTTTTGAGACCTTCTTCGGTGCGGCGGCGCCTTTGGGGGTCTCTTCCACCTTCCGGGCCCTCCTCCTTATGACAGAAGGCCTTACCCTCTTCTCATCCACCTTGACGTCTTTGGTCTCGGTAGTCTCTTTTTCCATATCTTTTGTTGTCATATCAGAAATTTTTTAAAAACTTATTATCCTTTATTATTGTATCCGTCTCTATTACAGGTTGACTTAAAAAGATCAACGGGCGCTTTGTCTCACGGCGGCCATGATCCCTCGCCGCAATTCTTCCATTTGAGGCGGTTTAACGCCGCGCCTGAAGGCCCTCTGAAAGGCCCCTTTCCTCTTGTAGGCCCCGGCGATACACTCCTCGACGGGGCAGATGTAAGCGCCCCTGCCTGGCATAACGCCTTTCAAGTCCGGCAGAACGCTCTCTTCCTTTACGACAAGCCTTACGAGCTTTTTCTTATCAAAAACCGATCCACATCCTATGCATGTCCGCTCAGCCATCACCTTAAACCATTTCAGCCCTGAACCTATACCGGCTGAAGCGTCATCAATCCTCTTCGGAGCCGGCCCCGTCCGAAGCGGCCCCTGTGGCCTCCTCGCCCGCCGCCTCTTCTCCCCCCTCTTCCCCGGCCTCCTGTCCAGTCTCTTCTTCGGCCGCCGCCTCTTTCGATTTCTCTTCTACGGTACCGGCCTCTTCTGTCCCGGCCTCTTCGGCTACGGCCTTCTGCTCTTTTGCGCCCTCCACTTCTCCGGCCTCTTCACCGACGGCCGCCTCAACTTCCGTCTCGGCCGCGCTTGCCGCCTCGATCTCTTTTTTCAACGCCTCTTCGGGGGCGAGGACCTCCGGCGCCTCGGCGCCTGGTTCGGTGTCGGTATTTATGTCTATCTTCCAGCCGGTAAGTTTCGCCGCAAGCCTGACGTTGAGCCCCCTCTTGCCTATGGCCAGCGAGAGCTGGTCATCGGGGACTATAACCTCCATCGCGTGTTCCTCCTCATCAACGATGACCCTCGATATCTCCGCCGGGCTGAGGGTGTTTTTAACGTATAGGGCCGGGTCATCGGACCAATGGATAATATCTATCTTCTCGCCTTTAAGCTCCTGCACAACGGCCTGCACCCTTGAGCCTTTCACGCCCACGCAGGCGCCAACGGGGTCCACGTCCGGATTATGGGAAAGGACGGCTATCTTCGCCCTCTCACCCGGCTCCCTTGCCGCGCCCTTTATCTCGACTATGCCCTCATATATCTCGGGCACCTCCATCTGGAAGAGCTTTATAATAAACTCGGGGTTTGTCCTCGACAGTATTACCTGAGCTCCCTTGGTCTCGTTTGTCACGTCTACTACAATGCCGCGTATTCTATCGCCCTGCCTGTAACCCTCGCGCCTCACCTGTTCCTTTTTAGGAAGCGCCGCCTCAGTTTTACCGAGGTCGACCATCATGTCGCCCTTTTCAAACCTGTGCACGATGCCGGTGACTATCTCACCCACCTTTGACCCGTATTCCTTGAAGACCACATCCCTCTCGGCCTCCCTCACCTTCTGTATAATAATCTGCTTGGCCGTCTGGGCGTCTATACGGCCGAACTCCTTGGAATCGAGTTTAACCCCTATAACGTCGTCGACAATGGCCTCGGGGTCAAGTTTATTAGCCTCCTCAAGAGATATTTCAAGGTCGGTGTCGGTGACCTCCTTAACGACGGTCTTGAAGAGAAAGAGCTCTATCTCTCCCGAGTCTTCCTGGTAATGGGCCTCTATCTCCTTGTTGGCGCCGAACCTCTTTTCCGCAGCCTTGAGCATTGCGGACTCAAGGGCGTCAATAAGGACGTCTTTTTCAATCCCCTTGTCTCTACCCACCTGGTCGATGAGATGCGTTAAGTTAACAGGCATTATACTCGGTAACCTCCAAATATTTTAACTGTAATCCCTATCATAACCTATCCGGAGCCCGCCCGCCGGTCAGAATTCCGCTGTAAGGTTGGCCTTTTCAATATCCTCAAGCAGTATAGCAAGTCTCACCCCGGCCGGGTCCACTATCACTACCTTTCCGTTCTCCACGCCTTCAAGTGCGCCCTTGAAGTTCCTCCTGCCGTCCTGGGGCTCTCTCGTCCTTATCTTTACATTCCGCCCGGAGAACCTCAAAAAGTCTTTCTCCTTTTTGAGCGCCCTGTCGAGGCCGGGTGAAGATACCTCGAGACTATATCTCTTTGAAAGCGTGTCATCGACGTCGAGCACGGCGCCGAGCTCCCTGCTCACTTCGGCGCAGTCGTCAATGGTAACTCCGCCGGGCTTGTCTATAAAGACGCGAAGTACCGCCCCCCCGCGTTCTACCGTGTAGATCACATCGACGAGTTCAAGGCCCGCGCCTTCAACAACGGGCCCGGCCAAACTCATAACCTTTTCGACGAGAGTCTCTACCTTCACTTCCTAAAAAGTCTTTCACAAAGGCGTTAAAAGACGGCGGTACGTCGCCAGGCGCCCCTCAAACCCGGCGCGGCGGTATTAATCCGGACGAGGGCCGCAATAAAAGAATCTCATAAACAAAAAGTGGGCCTCCGCCCACTTTTTCCGTTGAAACATCGTTAAACATAAAAATTAGCACAATAGAAAATTTTTATCAAGGGGAAAATGGTTTTTAATCAACTCGAAAAAAGGGCGCTCCGAGGCCCTGGGGGCGACAAAAAAACTTGTGAAAGAGAGACCCCTCTGGTATACTCCATTAACCTAACCCGCCTTATTTTAACATCAAAGACCTGAAAAGACAAAGCTAACAGACATTATGACGGATGGCGAAAAAGAAATCCTCAATACTCTCAAGGCGGCCCTTACCGACAGGCTGCATCTCGACGTGAGAAAGAATCCGGTGGGACTCAGTATCGAAGATAACGCCGTAGTCATGGAGGGGGTTGTGGATGGGATAGCGGCCAAAAAAAGGGCCCTCCTTATGGCCATGGGTATGGAAGGCGTCTCCGGCGTCGTTGACAGGCTAAAGGTAAGGCCCGGCTCCGCCATGACCGACGCGGAAATAAGGGACCATCTTCTGCGCGCCTTTACAGAGGAGCCCGCGCTTTCAAGGGCCGACATATCCGTGGAGGTCACGGATGGAGTGGTTGATATAGAGGGGCGTGTCCCGTCACTCACCCACAAGCGCCTGGCCGGGGTCCTGGCATGGTGGGTGCCCGGCTCCGGGGACGTGATAAACAGCCTTATAGTGGAGCCGCCCGAGAAGGATACCGACGAAGAGATAATAGACGCGTTAAGGATAGTCCTGGAAAAGGACCGTCTCGTCGACGCCGGGGGTGTGAGCATCATTGTCAGGGTCAGGGTCAGGGACTGGACGGTCACCCTCGATGGGGTTGTCCGAAGCGGGGCGGAAAAGAAGGCGGTTGAAGAGGACGCCTGGTATATCTGGGGCGTAAACGAGGTTATAAACAATATCATTGTTGAATAATTGCTATGGGCGGTGGATTCCAAAGAGCAGGGTAAAAAAACTGTCGCGCGAGGAGGAGCACAAAAGGCATGAGCGTTAAAAAGATAGCAATCAGGAGCGTGGACCCAGAGGTCTTCACCCACAAGGGGCTCTTTGACGAAGGGTGTTACGGGAGCAAGTGTAACGACGACTGCTGCGTTTACGGCTGCGATGTGGACTACGCCTCATATAAACTTATATTGAAACACAGAAAACTCATAGAACCCCTCATAAAGGCGAAGGTCGAGGACTGCTTCTCAACTGAACTCAAAGAGGACGACGACTACATAGGGGGGGCCTTCAGGGAAACGGAAGTGAGGGAGTCCGACGAGCTCTGCGCCTTTCACCTCCGGGGCAAAAAAGGCTGCTCGCTCTTCTACCTCTGGGCCACAAAGGGGCTCCCCAAGAAGATAGTGCCCACCATATGCAAGGTGTATCCCATAACATGGCACAGGGGCAAACTCTTCGTGGACAGGCCCCTTAAAAGGGCCTGCAAATGCAGGGAGAGAAAACCGGCGGGTGTAAAGGCCGTCCCGTCCATATTCGACACACAGAGGCGCGACGTACTCGCGCTCTTTGACTTCAAGGGGCTCAAAAGGGGGCTCGATGAATTAAAAGAGGCGGCGCTCAAGGCCGCGGAGAGAAGGAAGGCGAAAAAAAGAAAGAAGTAGGGCGGGCAGGAACCGCGCCGCGGCCGGCCTGACCGCCGCACGCCCACCCTAACCCAAAACAAGACCAAAAAGCCAACCCCCTTGCCCGGCCATGGGGGTTGGTTCTACCCCTCGACCCTTACCTTCATCTCCACCCGTTCATCGGGCAGGTCCCTGGAGTTACGCGGCTGGCCGACTATCTTATCGGCCACTTCCATACCGCCGGCCACCTCGCCGAATACGGTATACTGCCTGTCGAGAAACTGCGAATCGTTTACGACTATAAAGAACTGCGAGCCGGCGCTGTCCGGGTCCTGGGACCTCGCCATGGAGAGTACGCCCCGTTTATGGGGTATCTCGTTAAACTCGGCCTTGATGGTGTAGCCGGGCCCTCCCGTGCCGTATGTCAACTCATCGGGCCCCTTTGTATTGGGGTCCCCGCCCTGTATCATGAAACCAGGTATCACCCTGTGGAATATAGTGCCGTCGTAAAAGCCCTTCTTCGCGAGGCTTAAAAAGTTCTCCACATGCCCCGGGGCCTTCTCAGGAAAGAATTTCAATTCTATCTCCCCGTACTTTGTCTCTATAACCGCCCTCAACTCTTTATTCTCTCCCATCCTCAACTCCTTTCAGGGTCAATTGAAACCCCCTGCTACAGGTTTAATAAAATATTCTGAAGTCATATAAAAATATTTTTTCAATGAACTGTCAACCCTTTCTTTCCTTGAGCCAGCCCCTTATATATTCCATGGCCTCTTTTTTATTCGTTATAACCCCTGCCTCCACGCCCTCAGAAATCTTTTTTATCACGTTGCCGACGAGGCGGCCCTCGGAGAGAGAAAAAATCTCCATTATCTCCCTGCCGTTCATAAGGGGTCGCGGCCTCTTTTTTACATAGACGCCGGAATAGAAGCTGAGCATCTCTCGGGTCAGCCCGGCCAGCTCCGCATCTTCGCCTCCCCTTGTGGCCCTCGCGTCAGCCAGGGCGAGAAGAAGTAGCGCGAGGCCGTCGCCGCCGCCGGGGCCTCCCGCGGCCCTGAAAAAATGGGCCTTCGCCCTCTCTGAGCGGACCTTGAGCGCCGCAAGGGTGAATACCCTGTGGTGGTTCCTCACAAGTCCCGTTACCGTGGAGGCGACTCTCCGGCTCATTTTAAGCCTCTTTAATATATCCCTGGTTAGTGACTCGCCCTTTTCATCATGGCCTATAAAACGGAGCCTGCCTTGCTCGCGGGCCATGGTAAGGGGTTTTCCGCAGTCATGCAGAAAGGCCGCGAGCTTTAAGAGAGTGGCGTTATCCGCCATACCGGCGCTCCCTTTAAAATATCTTTTAACTTCCGCGGGAAAGCCGCCCCGCCCTTCTTCTATACGCTCAAGAAGCCTTTCGGCCTCGCTAACGGTCTTCATGGCGTGGTCGGCGAGGCCGTAGCCATCCACATCGGGCCACCCTCCGGCCTCAGGGAGAACGGCCTTTATTATATTCAGGGCGTATAGGTCTCCAAGCGCCCTGGACGACCCGGAGTTACGGAATATAAGGAGCAGTTCGTCCCTTATCCTCTCGGGCGCCGTCTTTTTTTCAAGGAGCAACCTTGATTTTTCCTTTATCAACTCACGTGTCCCGGCGGTCATCTCAAGGGCGTACTGCCGGGCTATCCTTACGCCCCTTAATGACCTCAAGGGGTCCGCGTCAAAGACCTCCGGGGCCACGGCGCGGAGCGTGCCCCTACGGCAATCATCTATACCGCCGCATGGGTCGATTACCGGAGTCCCTACCCCTTCCCCTCTCCCTTCAAAGAGGGCCTCAAGGTCAAGCGCTACGGCGTTCACAGTGAAGTCGCGCGCCCTCAGGTCCTCTGAGATATCCCTGTGTCTGAGAGGAGCGATATCTATGGTGCGAAGGGCCTTATTCTCTTTCAGGGCCACCCTGTAGAGGCCTTCCTTTTTGTCGAGAAGAAAGGCGGCGCCCTTGAGTTTGAGGGCGACCCTGCGGGCCAGACCTTCCACCTCGCCGCCGTAGACGAAATCAAAATCCAGGGGGAGGGGTTTTTTGAGAAAGAGGTTCCTTACAGCCCCGCCGACAAGAAAAAGGGGCCTGCGTCCATGACCTTTGACGCCTTTCTCAACACACCCATAGACTTCCCGTACAAAAGGATCTCCCTTCACCCTCGAAAGCTCCACAAAAAAAAGGGCCCGGTCCTGACCGTCCCTTTTTTTGCCGCACTCTTTCTCCCCGCCGCGGTTCACAAAAGTTCCACCTCTATCATGGCGTCATCAAAGGGTATGGTCTGTTTTCTCCTGGTCAGTCTCTTAATCCTTGCCGCCACATCCCTGAATCCCGGCTCTACCTCATTGATTGAACGCAAAAGGGTTCCGGCCTCCACAGTGTGCCCTGCGGTATCGTAGGCGCCGGCGAGGTCGTAGAGGAGCTGAACCCTCTCGTCTTCAGCCCCCTCGAATATCTTAAGGGCCTTTAGATAATATATAATCGCCTCTTCGCTCTCGCCCTCAGCCATTGTGCACTCGGCAATCCTCTTGAAGCATCCGAACTCGAGGGCGGGAGATTTCATGGCTATCTTGAATTCGCGAAGCGCCTCCTTAAAAAGCTCCATCTCCATGTATTCCACGCCGAGGCTGAAATGCGTTTCAGCGTCCTCTTTTTCCAGCTGTTTTCCCAGGTCCGACTTAAACTCCTCATAGGTTTCAAAGGCACGCCCCGCAGAAGAAGACCTTGCCAAGTTCTGTATGGCCTCTTCGAGCTCCGGCTCTGTAAAGATATCCGCTATATCGAGCCCCTCCTTCTGCCCCTCTTCCGCCCAGCCTGCACCTTCCTCAATGGTCTCAGGGGCAGGTTCTTCCTCAGAGGGCTCCAACTCCAC
>JBHHVI010000071.1:0-8670 GCA_046754225.1 Thermodesulfobacteriota bacterium
TCTTTAGGCTTGGCGGCTTCTTCGGGCTTGGCGGCCTCGGCCTCAAGGGGGGCTACAGCCTCACCCTCCGGGGCCGGTTCTTTTTCAGGCGCCTCTTCCTCCTTTTCCTCACCTTCTTCGGCTATCTGGAGGGAATCTTCATGGAGCAACTTGCCTTCCATGCAGGCGTCCGCTATGGAGGCGGCGAAGAGTTTTATCGCCCTTATGGCGTCGTCGTTGCCGGGTATAACCACATCGACTTCGTCGGGGTCGCAGTTTGAGTCTACTATAGCCACCACCGTAATGCCGACCTTACGCGCCTCTCTTATGGCTATCGCCTCTTTCTTGGAATCCACAACAAACATTACCGAGGGCAACTCCGTCATGGTGCGTACACCGCCGAGATATTTATCGAGCCTGTCCCGCTCTCTCGAAAGCATGAGCCTTTCCTTCTTCGTGGCATCGGCAAACTCCGGGTTTTCATCTATGTTGTCGAGATAATTGAGCCTTTTAATGCTCTTCTTTACAGTCTGGAAGTTCGTAAGGAACCCTCCGATCCACCTGTTATTCACATAGTACATGCCGCATCTTTTGGACTCTTCCTCGATGGACCTATGGGCCTGCTTCTTCGTACCCACAAAAAGAACGGTACCCCCTCTGGCCACGCTCCCCTTTACGAAGTCATAGGCGTTCTTAAAGAGTTTTACCGTCTGTTGAAGGTCTATTATATAAATGCCGTTCCTTGCGCCGTAAATGTAAGTCTTCATCTTCGGATTCCACCGCCGTGTCTGGTGGCCGAAGTGCACCCCGCTCTCCAACAGTTGTTTCATCGTAAGATAAGCCATCTAAACGTTCCTCCCTTTTTTGCGGTTTTTCCCTCCGCACCGGCGCATACTCGGAACCCGTGAGACCGGGCACCGCAAAGTCAGTCAAACCGGCACGTGTGTGATTAATCATGGATTATTATCATAAAGAGGCCTTCAGTTGCAAGAATTATTTTATTTTAAGCCGGTTTTTTGGGATCCCGGGTAATGGCCGGTCCCGTAGGGGGTTATAGACCGCTTTACCCTCGGCGGGCGGTCAGGAAGGCGGATAATGAAGGACTGTAAGGCGGACGGCCTCAAATAACCCAGCGCCATTAAGGCAGGAAGGCGCCATTGTGCGCTGCGGCGCTGAAAAATTACTTCAGTTGAAAGTTTACTGACGCTGAAAGTTTGCTTAGGCTGAAAGTTTGATACAGGGGGCGGTGTTATTTTTTATTCAAAGCCCATTTGAGTTCGCCGGCCCCGAGAACCCCCGTAACCACGAGTTTTATATACCCCGTATCCTTGCCCGGAATCGGCTCAGCCGACGTGACGGAATATTTCGGGAACCTGGCGGTATAGGCGGTGCTCCATAGATCAAAGTATGGAAAAAACTCCCTTATGATCGAGGAAGAACCTTCAACCGTCTCAATTGAAATGGGCGCGAGCCTGTTGCCGAGGTTGTCTTCGAGATATACCTTCCATACCGAATCTTTTCTGCTGAAGTCGTTCCAGTCCTCTTCCGGCGTGTAAACGGTGAAAAAGACCTCATTGAACTTCTCCGCCTGGTCCATTTCCCTTTTCAGAAGGACTTCCCTGTAATCGCTGTCAAGTCTGTAGCTTTCAGCGTAATATTCAGCATAGGCCTTCCTGAAAGAGCGTGACTTGAAAGTTGCGCTTATATAGAGCCTGTCCTCAAGACCCTTAAACACCGCTTTTGACCTCGTCCATCGGGAAAGCTCACTGAAGTAACCGGCCCTAACAGCTCCCTTTTTAGCGGCGCACCCTCCGGCGACTGAAATAACAACGGAAAGGACCAGGAGGCATATTACCCTCCCGGTGAATATAAAAAAACGGGGCTTCAGAACTTTAGACACAGTGGTTTACCTTGTCAAAATATAATGCGACCGCCTGGGTAAAGAACCACACAAAAAAATGACGCAAAAAGAACAACCCTATTCTGCGATACGCAGCCCTATTTCTTCGGAGCGTACTATGGGCTCTATGCCCCGGCGGTATGTTGTGCGGCTCTTTTCAGGCAGACTTAAGAAAGAGCCGCCGCGCACCGTCCTCCACCTTGAAAAATCGGGGCCATAGGGGTCATCCTTGCCGCTCGTCTTATAATAATCAAAATCAAAGTTGTCCTCAACCCACTCCCATACATTACCGGTCATATCGTAAAGCCCCAGTTCATTGGGCTTTTTCTGTTTCACGTTGTGCAGTTTCTCCCCGCTGTTGTAGCCGAACCAGGCGTAATCCTCCAAGTCCTCATCATTGTTTGTTCCCGACCATCTGATCCTTTTCCCCCTCTCACGGGCCGCGAATTCCCATTCCGCCTCAGTTGGCATACGGTAAAAGCCGTCCGTCCTTTTATTAAGGGCTTCTATGAAGCGGTTTGCCCAGCTCCAGCTTACACCTTTCACCGGCTCTTTCGGGTCATGATCCTTGGTGGGATAGAATTCCATTACGGCAAACCAGAGTTCGTTGGTTACCTCTGTCTGAGCGAGGTAATAGTCGGCGAGACAAACCTCATGGACAGGCCTTTCATCGTCGTCACCTTCACCGGTGAAGTCCCCCATATTAAAACAATCGCCTTTTACAAATATCATCTTGATGGGAGGCAGTTTTATCTTCTTCTTAACTTCCTTTTTCTTGGCAGGCTGTTCCTTAACATCTCCCCCCGGGCTCTCCGGTTCATTCGTCTGCGCAGAGACATGATAAGAGATTAACGACAGGGCCAGGGCAAGAAAAATGACAGCAGATATAAACCTCTTCACTTATAACCTCCTAAAAGTGTCTTTTGCCGCCGGAGTAGATTCCGCGACGGCGGCGCCGTAGGCTATTTAAACAAAACAAGCTGCGGGTACTTATGTTCCTTATAAGCGTCAACAGGATACGTGCCGGTAAAACATGCGTCGCAGAAGTTCAAACCGCGTCCAACGGCCCTGTAAAGGCCTTCCATACTCATATACTGAAGCGAATCGGAAGTAATATAATCGTTTATCTCCTCAACGGTGTGCTCCGCGGCGATGAGCTCTTCCTTGGTGGGGGTATCTATACCGTAATAACAGGGGCATATGGTGGCGGGCGAGCTTATCCTCATGTGAACCTCTTTCGCCCCGGCGTTTCTTATCATCTTTATAATCTTACGGCTCGTTGTGCCCCTCACTATGGAGTCGTCTACGACGATAACCCTTTTTCCCGCGAGGGCGTCTTTTACGGCGTTGAGTTTCAACTTTACGCCGAAGTGCCTAATGGAGTCCTTGGGCTCGATAAAGGTCCTCCCAATGTAATGGCTCCTTACGAGACCCTTTTCAAAGGGTATGCCCGAGGCCTGTGCGAACCCTATGGCCGCGGGCACCCCGGAATCGGGTACAGGCACCACGACATCGGCTTCGACAGGGTGTTCCTCGGCGAGTATTCTACCGAGATTTTTCCTCACCTCGTATACGTTTCTGCCGAATATCCTGGAATCGGGCCTCGCGAAGTATATGAATTCGAAGATACAGGACCTTGAACGGACCTCAGGGAAGGGCTTGAAAGACTGGACCCCCTTTTCGTCGATAACAATGACCTCTCCCGGCTCGATGTCTCTTACGTACTCGGCCTCGATAAGGTCAAAGGCGCATGTCTCGGAAGAGACCACCCATGCCCCCCTGAGCCTTCCGAGAGAAAGGGGTCTGAAGCCGTGGGGGTCGCGGGCCGCCACAATCTTCCTGTCAGTTAGAAAAACAAGGGAGTAGGCCCCCTTCAACTTTCCAAGGGCGTAAATAATCCTGTCCTTAAGGGAGTTTTCCCTGCATGAGGCGATAAGGTGGATGATAGTCTCCGTATCCATGCTGGACTGGAATATGGAGCCGTGGGCCTCGAACTCCGCCCTCAGAAGAAGGGAGTTTACTATATTGCCGTTATGCGCCACAGCCATCCCGCCCCTTGCGTACTCCACGACGAAGGGCTGGGCGTTTTTGATATGGCTCTCTCCAGCCGTCGAATACCGGACGTGCCCTATGGCCGAATCCCCGGGCAGCCTCTTTAGGTCCTCTTCAGTGAAGACGTCGGCCACAAGCCCCATACCCTTGTGCGAGTGAATAATGTGACCGTCGCTCGAGGCTATCCCTGCGCTTTCCTGCCCCCTGTGCTGGAGGGCGTAAAGGCCGAGGTACGTAATGTTCGAGGCCTCGGTGTGTCCGTATATGCCGAAGACCCCGCACTCGTCATGGAACCTGTCGCTTCTTCTATCCATAAAGCCTTTTAAATAAAACCAGATGAGTCTTCAAAAGCCGCATGAAGGCCTTGAAGGATACCTGTCCTGATGACACCTATAAAGAGACCTTATCTCCAGTCAAACACCTTTCAAGACCGCCAGACCACGCCCCTTTTATCTCCTCTACGCCGAGGTCTACAAACCCTTTTATTATGAGCCTCTCCCCTTCGACCTCTCCAAGGACCGTCATGGTGGCGTCAAAGGAGGCGCATATGTCCTCAAGGGCCTTAACGTCGCCGCCTTTGAGGCTTACTATTATCCGTGACGGGCCTTCGCCGAAGAGCATGGAATCGGGCCTTAAACCTTCCGGCGCCGCCGCCTCCACTGAAGCCCCCACCGCGTAGTCGGGGGCCATGCAGGACTCGGCAAGGGCCACGGCCAGGCCGCCTTCGGAGACGTCATGGGCTGATAATATTATACCAGTCTTTATCGCCTTTAAACAAGCGTCTTGAACGCTTTTTTCGCAGCCGAGGTCGATAGCCGGAGGGTTTCCAGCGGTAACGCCGTGCATCGTCTTCAAATATTCGCTGCCTCCAAGGTCCGGCTCCCCTGAGCCGATAAGGGCTATTGTATCGCCGGGGGCGCAAAACCACTGCCTCGTAATATTTTTTTTATCATCTATAAGGCCGAGCATGCCTATGGCGGGCGTGGGATGGACGCTCAGCCCGCTCGTCTCATTATAAAAACTGACATTGCCGCCTATTACAGGCACGCCGAGCGCGAGACAGGCCTCCCGAATCCCGGCTATAGACTCACTGAACTGCCACATGACCTCCGGTTTTTCGGGGTTGCCGAAGTTAAGGCAATCCGTCAGCGCCAGCGGTCTCGCCCCCGAACATACGAGGTTCCTCGCCGCTTCGGCCACGGCGGAGGCGGCTCCTATAAAGGGGTCAAGATAACAATAAGTGGAATTACAATCCACGCTCAGGGCTATAGCCTTCCCCGTCCCCTTTATCCTTACAACCGCCGCGTCGGAGCCCGGCTCCACCACCGTATCGGACCTTACCATATAGTCGAACTGACGGTATATCCAGCGTCTGCTCGAAATATTAGGCGAGGAGACCAGCTTTATCAACACTTCGTTATAGTCGTCAGGCCGGCCCACGCCCTCAAGGTCGAGGGCCGGGGCCCCTTTACTTCCCGCCGGCTTCTTTATGGGCCTCTCGTAAACCGGGGCGCTGTCGGTAAGTATTGTTACGGGCAACTCAGCCGCAACTTCCCCCCTCTCAATTATCCTCACGACCTTATCGGCGATGACGCTGCCCACCGCCTCGCAGTCGAGGTCCCATTTCCTGAATATCTTTTTGACCTCTTCTTCCGTCCCCTTTTTAACGACCATGAGCATCCTCTCCTGCGATTCAGAGAGGAGCACCTCATAAGCGCTCATGCCCGTTTCGCGCCTCGGCACCCTGTCGATGTCTATCTCAACGCCGGCGCCACCCCTGGACGCCATCTCGACGCTCGACGAGGTAAGCCCTGCGGCGCCCATATCCTGAATCCCCACCACATAGTCCGTCTTGAATAGTTCGAGACAGGCCTCGAGGAGGAGTTTTTCCGTAAAGGGGTCTCCCACCTGAACGGTGGGGCGCCTCTCCTCTCCGCCCTCTCCGAAGACGTCCGAGGCCATCGTCGCCCCGTGTATGCCGTCGCGACCCGTCTTTGAACCGGCGTACATGACGGGGTTGCCGATTCCAACGGCCCTGCCCTTGAATATCCTGTCCTTCCTGACTATCCCGGCGGTCATGACATTTACAAGGCAGTTTTTGTTATAGGACTCGTTGAAATAGACCTCGCCGCCAACGGTGGGCACGCCCATGCAGTTGCCGTACCCCGCTATCCCGGAGACAACGCCCTCAAGGAGGTATTTTGTTTTCGGATCGTCGAAAGAGCCGAACCGGAGCGAATTGAGGCTCGCCACGGGCCTTGCCCCCATGGTAAAGATATCCCGCAATATCCCTCCGACTCCAGTGGCCGCCCCCTCGTAGGGTTCTATAAAAGACGGATGGTTGTGGCTCTCCATCTTGAATACCGCGGCAAGGCCGTCGCCTATGTCGACGACTCCGGCGTTCTCACCGGGACCCTGTAAGACATGGGGCGCTTTTGTGGGGAGGTTTCTAAGGTGGGCACGTGAGGACTTGTAGGAGCAGTGCTCGCTCCACATGACGGAAAATATGCCCAGTTCAGTAAAATTCGGCGTTCTTCCGAGGAGACTAACGATCCGCGAGTATTCCTCCTCTGAAAGACCGTGCTCCTTTATTATCTCTTCGGTTATTTCCATTTTTTTGCCTCTTCCTTCATCGAGAAGCCGAGCCCGGATAAAATAACGTATAAGAAATAAAATGACAAGTATTTATACACTTCCAGAGGGCTGAGACGGTCTTTTCCCGCGCCAAATCAAGGCCCGGCCCCGTGACATCAAAAATATTCCGCCTCCCTCAGCATCTTCTTCGCCTTTCTTATTATCCCCTTTTCGTCCTCGTATTTAATGAGTCTTATCGCCTCGTCAATGGGAAACCACCTGCACTCCTCCACCTCGCTGTCATGGTCTGAAACATCTCCACCCGTACATTCCATGAGGAAAAAATAGACTATCTTGAAGACCCTCGTGAGACGCTCATCTTCCTTGAAGGTAAAAAAATACTCGATATGGCCGATCTTGCCTAATATCACCCCGTCAAGGCCCGTCTCCTCCTTAACCTCCCTGTGGGCCGTCCTCGCGATATTCTCACCCTCCTCGACGAGCCCCTTTGGGAGCCCCCAGACCTTGCCGCCTTTGGTGGAGATGAGCGCCACCTCCACCTTATGGCCGGCGGGCCTGAAGATAACACCGCCCGAGGAAATTCTACGCTCTGCCGTCAAAACGCCCCTTAATAGTGGATGGAAAAACTATTAGACCGTAACTCCGGCGAGCCGTATAAGCCCGGCCTTCCTCGCCGCCTCTATAGCCTCGGTAAACTCTTCTCTTGACACAGGCGCCGCTATATCCTTCCTCTCCAACGCCATGAAACATGGCCTGTACTGGTCCATTATGTTGACATATGAGTTCCTTGAGACCTCCCCGGCTATGAACCTTACGACTGCGTGCGTACCGGAAAGCCCTCCGGGCATTACGAGATGCCTTATTATAAGTCCCTTCCTTGCCACACCGAAAGCGTCCAATTCGAGGTCTCCCACCTGCCTGTGCATCTCGAGTATCGCCTCCTTTGCCCTCTCCACATAGTCAGTGGCGCCGGAGAGAACTTTTGCGACCTTTTTGTCGCCGTATTTCATGTCGGGCATATAGATGTCGAAGATCCCGTCAAGGAGCCTTATCGTCTCCACCGACTCATACCCGCCCGAGTTATATACGAGGGGGAGAGAAAGGCCTAATTCCACGGCCCTTGGCAGGCTCTCCACTATCTGGGGGGCCTGGTGCGTGGGCGTAACGAAGTTGATGTTAGGGCACCCCTTTTTCTGAAGGCCCGCCATCAACTCGGCCATGTCATCAGTTGAGACCTCCGTGCCCTCTCCCATGTGGCTTATCTCATAATTCTGGCAGAAGACGCACTTCAGATTGCAATAGGTCAGGAAGATGGTACCGCTCCCTCCCCTGCCCACAAGGGGGGCCTCCTCGCCGAAGTGGGGATGTGCCGCCGAGACAACGGGTTTATCACCGGCCTCGCAGACCCCCCTCTCGCCCGAGGTCCTGTCGACATGGCAGTTACGCGGGCAGAGGGTACAGTCCTTGAGGAGCTCCCTCAGTTTATTAATCCTGTCAAAGAGCTCGCCCGTCTCGTAGAGGCGTATGTAAGAAGGCCGTGAGGTCATTTTTAATTCGTTTTAAGGGAGAAATTCAACTCCCTCGATTTTTTTGACTGCCGCTAAAAAACGTGGGAGCAAGGACAAGGCCTTCCGCCTGAGCCTCACCCCTCTTCCTTCTCCTTGCACTTTACGCAGAGCGTGGCGAAAGGCACGACCTTGAGCCTCTCCTCGTCTATATCCTCACCGCAGGAGGCGCACTCCCCGTATGTGCCGTCTTCGAGTTTTCCAAGCGCCCCGTCCATCTGCTCAAGCTCCCTTCTCCTTATATCAGCTATGGAAAGGCCCGTCTCCTCAATAAAATCTATCAGGGCGAGCTCCTCCACGTCATGGGGGTTGTCAAACTGGGCGTTATACTCCTTGCCGAGTTTCCTGAAGAGTTCGTCCCTAAGGTCACCCCACATCTTCCTCTTCCTGTCGAGGAGCAGTTTTCTCAGATGCTTATAGCGGATGGAATCCCTCTCTGACATCAAAAGACCTCCTTTATATTGTTTTATTACACCGCCGACTTATTCACAAAATAAAAACACAATCGTGAGTAACCCTATTTTAACGGGTTAACCAACTATATCTGCATATAAAATGCTCTCCCCCTGAAAACGCCGC
>JBHHVI010000072.1:0-8206 GCA_046754225.1 Thermodesulfobacteriota bacterium
TTTGCGGTAACCCCGGAAGAGACCCCGCCCTGAGAGGCGTTTAAAGCACCCCCGGAGCCGGCCCCGGAAGCCGAGGCCGTACAGGCGAGGAATGTGAAAAGGAGGAACAAAAAAAGGACGGAAAAGGAGACAGGTCTTTTGGGGCTTGAGTTCAAAAAAGACTTCATGCGCATAAATCCGCTCTTGATTCCCACGGAAACACTCTAAAAACCTCTGTATATAAAAGACAGGCCGCGCGCGTTGAATATGAGGATATCGAGTGCGATAAAAAAAACGCCGAAGACTAAAAACGCTATGATAAAGGCTGTAAAGGTCTTCATTGTCACCACGTTTGTGTTTTTTAGTTCTTTGAGTCCTTATTGATGCCCCAGAAACCAGTAAAAAAACCAGGCAATCCCGGCAAAGGTCGCAATAAAGATTAAAAACCCGTAAAAACCTGAGGACCTGTCCATGATAACCCGCCTTCAGAAGGGAAAATATTTACGCTTAAAGCGTTGACAAAGCATCTTGTATGGATTATTTTCTGGGCATGGTTAAAAGAATAAAGGGCCTTTTAATTAGGCCGGCGGATATTGTAATATTTCTCGGCGCCCTTGTAAATCTTATTGTAATATCCTTCATTGTCATATTGTATCTCTTCGGTAGTCGGCCTTAAAACAACCTGGCTCAATATAATTCATTAAATATACTCAGTATGTGGGGTACGACCTGCTTCTTCCTCGATATTACGCCCTTGAGGGCGTAAATGTTCTCCTCGACCTCAGGATATCCGAGGTTATAGATTATCTCTGAGGCGCCGACGGCCAAAAAGAGCGAGTCGCCCATGACTATATCCGTTACAAGAAGCGCAGAAAACTCAAGCCCCCTGGACGCCATGACCTTCTTCAACTCGCCGAGGAGTTTTTCCTTCTCCTCGTAGAACTCGTCAAAGCCAATGGTCTCGACCTGACCTACGCCGAAGCTCTTTCCCCTCACTGTAAAGACCTTGTGGTCCCCCGTCACTACCGCCTCGGCGCCCCTCTTGGCGAGACTTGAAGTCGCGCCGAAGATCTCCGCGCCAAAGGTCTTTGAATCGAACCCCGACTTCTCCTCAAGCCATTGTACCACGGCGCTGTCCCTCACCGTGGTTGTGGGAGATTTCAACATGACCGTATCGGACAATACGCCCCCCAGAAGCAAACCCGCTATCTCTTTTTTAATCTCCACGCCCCTTCTTCTGTAAAACTCCGCCACGAGGGTGGATGTGCTCCCAACAGGGTCGCAGGTAAATGGTATGGGCTGAGAGGTCTGAAAACCGCCTATCCTGTGATGGTCTATCACCTCTATGATGTTAACCCTGTCGGCCCCGTCAACGGCCTGCGAGAGTTCGTTATGGTCAACGAGTATAAGGTTCACCCTCGATGGCTTCAAGAGGCTCGTCTTTGTTATTATCCCGAGGAGGGCTCCGGTGTTGTCGATGACAAGGATACCCGTAGTGGCGGCGAGCTTATGTCTCAGGAGGTCTACCACCTCGTCGGGAGAGACCTTGGTAAACTCACGATCGCAGATACTCCCGGCGGGCGTACTCAACCTTACAAGGAGCGCCGTGGTGGCGGAATCAAAAGGCGAGACGACCACGCTCACCCCCTTTTGCCTGGCCTCTCTTATAATCCCGTCGTCTACGGAAAAACCGCCGCTTACGATGAGGACGCCGGCCCCGAGTCCGATAGTGCTTTTCTGTATATCCGCCCTGTCGCCCACTATAACGGCGCACTTTTCGGGTCTCTTTGACTTGAGGATGCTCAGGAAAGAGTCCTCTTCCATGGCCCCCACATATACTGAGAAGGTCTTATAAGCCTGCCCGAGAAAATCAAGCACCGTGGACCCGGCAAGTGTCCTCGTAATATTACTAAAGGACGTATAAACCTCGCTGAAACCCCCGGCCTCCGCGCCGGCCATATATTCCCTCGCTATGTCCATTAAGGTAAGCACACCCGCCGCCGTCGAGCCGGGGCCGAGCACAGGGATAAACCTTATCTTCTCCTCCCTCATTATGCCCATGACCTCTTTAAGCGGAGTGCCTTCGGAGACTGTTTTGACATCGGAAGTCATGATGTCCCTGGCCCTGGGGTGTACGTCTGGAAGGTATTTCGGCGGAGAAATCCCCAGGTATTTGAGTATAAAATCCGTCTGCGGGTTCAAATCCCCCGCCCTCGCCGCGGTAATATTTTCCCAACCTTCAGCCTTCTTGAGCTCCGCGAAGGCGATGGAAGAACATATGGAATCGGTATCGGGGTTTTTATGACCGACTACGTATATAATCTCTTTTTCCATAATACTTTCCAGTAAAGGTTTTTAATCGCCGGAGTTCATCTTCAAGAGGACCTTGAGTATGCCGCTACCCGAGGCGTAGTCAAGCGCCTCGACGCCCTCTTCGATGGGGAAAACCTTTGAGATAAGCGGCCTTACCTTTATTGACCCTTCAGCCATGGCATTTATGGCCGGGATGAAGGGGCCGCACCGTGAGCCCACAAGGGTAATCTCGTCTATGACAACCCTGTTAAGGTCAACGCCTTCCCACTTTGATACCGTGGTCTTCAAAACCACCGTGCCTCTCGGCCTTACGAGGTCGAGGGCATCTTGAAGCCCCCGGGGCGAACCTGTACAGTCCACCACCACATCGAACTCCCTGGCAAGGTTCTCCCCCGCGTCCTCAACCCTTATCCCCATCTTTTCGGCTATCGCCAGTTTTTCCCTGTGTCTGCCCGCAAGGGTAAGGGCGCACCCCCTGTGGTTCAAGACCTGTGCCGCGATGAGCCCCAGTTTCCCGTCACCGAGCACACAGACTTTCATGTCAGCCGTTATTCGAACCTCTTCGAGTATCTCGAAGGCCGCCGCCACGGGCTCTGTAAATACGGCCTCGTCGTCGGCTATCCCTTCGGGTATGGGGTGAAGATTTTTTACCGGCAGTGTCAGGTAATCAGCGAAGGCGCCGTCTTTTTCAAGTATTCCGAGAACGCCTCTACGGGGACAATGGTTTATAAGCCCGCCCCTGCACCAGGCGCATCCGCCGCAACCGATGTTTATCTCGCCGGTAACCCTTTTTCCAAGAAAATCCCTTTCGTCGCAATCCTCAATAACGCCCGAGAACTCATGGCCCGGGATACCTTTAAAACCCATATAGCCCTTCAGGATCTCGATGTCCGTGGAGCATATACCGGCGTAATTCACACGTATAAGGGCAGTAGCCGGCCCGGGCGCCGGCCTGGGGTAATCGGCCCTGAAACTCAAACCTCCGTCAAATACTATGGCGCGCATAATTAACAAATAACGTAAACTTCAAAGGTGCGTTATAAAACACGGCCTGCCCCGTTAGGGTTATTGGAAACTTTCGCCGGTAATTCTCACGGGACTGTAGCAGATGGTCAAGTTATTGCTTTTTAACTACCTCTTTATAATAGTCGCAAAGGGCCTTGAGAGGGCAAAGAGCGCACGCGGGGTTTCTGGCCTTACAGGTATTTCTACCGTGCAGTATAAGGAGGTTCGTAGTCTCGGCCCATCGCCCCCGGTCTATGACCGAGCAGAGCTCAAGCTCTATCTCATCGGGGCTTTCAGAGGAGGCGAGACCGAGCCTCCTGGCCACCCTCTTTACATGCGTGTCAACGGCAAGGGCCGGGATCCCGAAGGCGCCGGCAAGGACGATATTGGCTGTCTTTCTTCCCACGCCTGGCAGCCTCACAAGGTCCTCGATGGTCTCCGGGACTTTGGAAAAAAAATCCTCCACTATCATCGTTGTGCAGTTCTTGATGCTCTTCGCCTTGTTCCTGTAAAAATTCACGGAACTTATATCTTTTTCTATCTCTTCCAGGTCGGCTCCGGCGTAATCGGCGGCGGACCTGTACTTTTTGAAGAGCTCGACGGTGACTTTATTAACCAGTTTATCCGTCGCCTGAGCCGACAGCATGGTCGCGATAAGGAGTTCGAGGGGGGTATTGAACCGGAGCGATATGCTTGAATCTGGAAATTCCCTCTCAAGGATATCAAGGACCTTTTTCGATTTTTGCGCCCTTTCGGACTTAAGGCCGTTAACCATGTCGGGGGTTAGGGAGGATAAAAATCAACACGTCCTCTCGATAACGTAATCGACAACGGCCACGAGGGCCGCCCTGTCCGTGTCGGGGCTGAAGAGATCGAGTTCTTTCTTTGCGCCTTCGATATAGGCCCCGGCCCTGTCTATGGCGTAGCGTATCCCGCCGTAACCTTCGATTATGGACATAACTTCCTTGACGGTCAGGTCATCGGTGTCATCGGACTCCACGGCCTCTTTCAAAAAATTCTTATCCGCTTTGCCGGCCTTTTCATACGCATGAATAAGGGGCAGCGTCACCTTGCCTTCCTTCAAGTCGTTGCCTACTGATTTGCCGAGGTCCTTGTCATTGGAGACATAATCGAGACAGTCGTCCATAAGCTGATAGGCTACTCCGAGCCCCATGCCGTAGTTGGCAAGCGCCACTTCTTTTTCGAGAGACGCCTCGCCGAGTATGGCGGCAACCTGCGCTGAAGCGGACATGAGGACGGCGGTCTTGTTGGTAACAACATTGAGGTACTCATCTTCGGTAATCTCGATATCGCCGTGTTTAAGCAGTTGCAACACTTCGCCTTCGGCCATGCGGGTAGTGGTTTGAGAAAGCACCTTCAATATCCTCTCGTTGCCGTTATTTACGGCAAGGGAAAAGGCCTTTGAAAGGAGATAGTCGCCAACGAGTATGCTGGCCCCGTCGCCCCACACGGAATTGACGGCCTTCGCGCCCCTTCTAAGATTGGCGTTATCCACCACGTCATCATGGAGGAGCGTCGCGGTATGTATGAACTCCACTACCGCCGCAAGCGGGATGTGACTCTCACCCTTGTAGCCGCAGAGCCTCGCGCACAGGAGCAATATCAGGGGCCTGAACCTCTTCCCGCCGCTCGAAAAAATATATTCCCCCACCTTGCTCACGAGCCATACATCGGAGTTGAGGTTCTTTTTAAAAGACTCCTCTGCCTTCGCGACATCATCCTTTACAAGGTCAATGACCTCCTGAATCCGCATCTCTTGCTCCGTAGCTTTGATTGGCAGGCATTAGATCGGCTGAATATCCAACAAAAAGATGTTACCTTATGTGCCTTAACGTGTCAAAAGATTTCATCTCTACAAGGGCCGGGTTCAAACCAAAAGCCTCTTTAAAGGATACAGATCCGCCTTATCAGGCAATCCTCACACTTGACCCTGTCCACCTTGTGCGGACACCTCTCCATAATGCCGAGCCTCGAAAGTGAAAAATCGTACTTCACAGGGTCTTTCGGGTCGAGCCCCTTAAGGCCCTCTGTAATCTCCTCGGCCATCTTCCAGTCCGGGGTCTTCCTTGACGAGAGGCCGATATTCCTTGAGATTCTGGCGATATGCGTATCAAGGGGTATGACGAGCATGGAAGGAGCCACCCCGACCCATAGCCCGAAGTCCAGGCCGTCATCCCTTCTTACCATCCACCTCAGATAGAGGTTCAGCCTCTTACATGCGCTGCCTCCGGCAGGCGTAGGGAAAAAAAATCTCACACCGGCGGCGGCGGGAAGACCTTTCCCGCCGTATACCGGGAAGCTATCGAGGGCAAGGGCGTTGGCCGAAAATTTTTCAAGGGCCTTTTTTACGTTCCCGTCAGAGGGGGAATATCCCTTCATAAAAAAACCCCCGATAGAGCCGTTCTCCTCAATCATCTGTCTGGCGTAATATATGAGGCACGTTATATCTGCGCCGGTATTGAACCTGTGCTTAAAACCTGAAAAAAGCCCGCCAGCCGTCTTTGGGTTGAAACGCATGGTAAAACGAGAGGGGCTTTCTCCCATCACAGCGAGGACCCTCTCAATGCTCCTCTTTATTCCGCCGACGCGGCCGTATGCCAGGCTTGAGGCTATAAGCCCCACTATCTCACGGTCCAGGGGGCCGGCATACCGATGGACAAACTCAAGAGGGTCCGTTGAGAGAAAACCTCTGTCATAGGTCCTGTAGAGCCGCTCAAGACGGTCCTTGAGAAGTTTTTTTCCACTGGACACAGGTATGTTGGTTTTTGTATTATCCATTATATAAACATATTAATAAACTTGCGGCCGGGAAGTCAATGAATCCTCCCACGGCCCGGCATATCCTCCCGAACCTTTGAAACAATGCGACTTGCCGGAGGCTGGATATCAAGAGCGACTTCCAGACAATAAAAAACGAAAGGGTTACGGAGGCTTGACATGAATAAAAGAGCAACTATCCTGACCCTCGCAATCTTGGCCGTATTTATGCTGACCGGGCGGACACATGCGGAAGAGTCTAAATTTTTAAAGGACTTCCTTGGGGCCTATGACAGAGGCATGGGCGTGGAGGCGGTCGTCGAGCGCCACAAGGACAAAGTGCCGGCCGAGATAAAGGGGCTTATTAGAGACAGCAAAAGGGAGGGGATAACGCCGGGAGTAAAGGCGGAGAAACTGTTCATCGCCGAGGCCATGGCGAGGGGATACAAGAACGTAACCGGGGATATCTCCTACCTCGTAGAGGTGAAAAGGCTTTCCTTCAACGCCATGCTCCACGGACCCGTCCGCCCCGATGAGGCCGGGAGAGTTCACGTCGTGGACATGCCCGTGGCCACTGAAAAGGAGAAGAATGTCTTCAAGCCGGACAACCTTGTAATCAAGGCCGGTGATACGGTACGGTGGACAAACCACGCCCGGGCCAGGCATATCTTCGCCTCCATGCCGCTAATCGGCAAGAAGGTCCCCTTCACTCCGAGCGTAAAACCCGATGAAACATGGGAATACACCTTCAAAGAACCGGGTGAGTATTTTTACTTCTGTTTTATCCACAAGAGCATGGTGGGAAAGATTGTCGTGGAGGGGGCGGAAGAGGAACCCAAAAAGCAATAATAGGACAAAAAGTTCATATTTCATCATCAACATGGCCGTATACAAAAATTTTTTGACCATATGAGCAATCGGCCTTAGATTAAGAGGGCGATCTACCTGGCAAAAGGCCGCGGCGCCTTTTTAAAAATTTCGCGCAGATGTTACCTTCAAAAGCACGTGGCCGCCGCGGAGTAGCCCTTAAAACCATCCTCCAAGCATTTTTATTTAAAAAAGCCTTTCAGCAATCCATGAGATAAGATATAATAATTCCGCTATCCCGGTCTTATTTGCTTTTAAGTCTCCGCCCTCAGATGTATCATTGTTTTTTACAAAAGCAGCAGACGGGTCTCGGGGGGAGCAGTGGTGGGGCCGGTGGATCTGAAATAAATTCGTGGCCGCCTTGAAGAGCGGCTTACGCTGAGGAGGTTTTTAATGCATATAAGGAGACTTCTTTTAACGCTGGTCCTGATCTCGGCATTCACCCTGCAGGGGCTGGCCTATGGTGCTGAATCCAAATTGCTCAAGAGCTTCCTGGAGGCCTATGATTCAAACAACGCCCTCGGCATGACCGCTGTCGTCGAAAAAAACCTTGACAAGGTCCCCGGTGAGATAAAGAGGCTCATTGAAGAGAGCCAGAATCCCAAGTTAACAAAGGACTTAAGGGCTGAGAAGATTTATATAGCCGAACTCCTCTCGAGGGAATACAAGAATCTTACCGACGACGCCGCCCTCCTTATAGAAGTCAAACAGGTGGACTTTAACTCCATGCTCCACCCACCGGTGCGGCCGAAGGCCAAAAAGGGCATACAGACAATAACCATCCCTACCGAAAGTGAAAAGGAGCAAAATGTCTTTAAGCCCGACAACCTCGTCATAAAAGCTGGCGAGACCGTACGGTGGACAAACAAAGACAAGGTCGTCCACGTTTTCGCATCAATGCCGCTTATAGGCGAGGTGGGATTATTCTCCCCCAACATCCAACCGGGCAAAAGCTGGGAATACAAATTCGAAAAACCGGGGGTTTATTACTATCTATGCTTCATCCATCAGGGCATGGTAGGAAAGGTTACCGTGGAGGGGGAGGAAAAGGACGCCGCGAAGACGAAGGGTGGTGAAAAAGGGGTGAAAGAGAAGAAGTCAAAAAACGGGCCTGAAAAGAAGGAAGAATAAAAACCTATGAGCCCATACGCATCCACGGCCTCTGAAAATCCTTAACAGCAAATCCAAACAAGCTCACCTGCTACAACAAAAAACTGGTCGGGGCGAGAGGATTTGAACCTCCGACCCCCGCGTCCCGAACGCG
>JBHHVI010000073.1:0-8032 GCA_046754225.1 Thermodesulfobacteriota bacterium
TGTCCCCTTTTTTGCTTCAAGATCCGCTTCAAATAAGTACCCCGAAAAATACCCTTCCCGGCGGGATTTTCGCCCCTTATACCCCAAAAGTACCCTACATTATCGTACCGAATAGACCCGTTAAATACCGAATAGACCCTTTCAGCCCGGCATGCGAAAAGACCGTAACCCCTTGAAGCATAACAAAAACTCAAGTGGTTACGGCCTCTTATAATGTGGCGGTCCTAACGGGAGTCGAACCCGTGTTTTCGCCTTGAGAGGGCGACGTCCTGGGCCACTAGACGATAGGACCTTCTAATATCGAGTATAAAATTTAACTTAATCGAATCCCTTTGTCAATATTTGGAGAATACTCAGCCCGGCCCACCGGCCCCGGAAGGGTCGGGTTCCTCAGAAGCCTTTACCCCTTTGAACTCATGCCTTAATACCTTTTCGCCGGGGAAGGTTTTTTTCTCTACCGTCTTCGTCCCCTCTATAACAACAAGGCTGTATTTGGTAAAGTAGCGCATCTTCCGGGCCCGTCCAAGTATACCCGCTTTTGAGCCCTTGCCGATGAAGACGCAGATTACCTTAGAGGGGTTTTCGGGATTTTTGAAGGCGATTGCCAATGACACGCCCTTGGCGGTGTAGGTTTTGTCCCCCACGGATAGACCGTCTTTTTTGAGTGTAATGGTCTCGGGAAGGTATTCCTCCAACTTGTCGAATAACGAGTTTTCTCCGGGCCCGCCGAAGATAAAGAGTGATTTTTCCTTGAGGTAATCTTCCATCGCGGCGTCGTTTTCATCCACCACCTCGATGCCGAAGTCCTTTGAGAGGAGTTTTGAAGGCGCCGAATATTTATCCCTCGCGGTTTTCGTAGTAGGCAGGACGAAGGCGGCCTCCTTGTCGCCGAAGAAGGTGCTTAAAGAGGGCGGCGCCTCTTTTTCGGAAAGGAGCCTTAAGAGCGTAAACTCCGGGTCAACCTCAATGGAAATGGGCCTTTCCTTCAACGTAAGGGAAAATTCCGCGCTCTCCTTCTTGAGTTTAACCTTTTCAACCACATCCCCGGCCTCCTTGAAGGTTATTTTTACCGGCACGTCGAGCTTAAAGTAGGGCGCCTTTTGTCCTATCTTGAATTTCAGTATATAACCCCCGTCCTTCTCTATTAACGAGACGTCCCTGAGAGAGAGCGAGGGGGCGCCGGCCCTGAAGACCCACTGGTTGAAGAAAGGTTTGAGATTTTTTTTGGAGGCCTTTTCAAAGGCCTTTCCTATCTCCTTCCACGTGGCGAAGGTGAAGGCGTTTTCAGCGTAAAATTCCTTTAACCCGGCGTCGAAGGCCTCTTTGCCGATTTTGTCCTCTAACATGCTGAAGACCATCATCCCCTTGTCGTAGCCCACGGCGCGCGACGCCATCTCCGTTGAGTCGGAGAAGTCCTTTAACGAAACGGCTTCTGAGCCGGCGAAGTTCTTATACCCCTTGATCTTTTCGAACCTGAACCTGGCCGCCTCTTGCGCCCCCTTCTTTCTTTCGAAAAGGTAGTCCGCCGTATAGGTCGTCAGGGCCTCCGCCCAGTTGCCGAAGCTCAAGTCTATATAGACGGAATTTCCCCACCATGAATGGGCGATTTCGTGGCCCAGTGATGTGTCGGGTATGAAGGGGAGCCTCAAGACCTTTGAGCCCAGGAGCGTAAAGGACGGCATGCCGTAGCCGGTGGGGAGGAAACTTTCGACGACGGCGAATTTTTTGAAAGGATAGGGGCCGAAAAGCTCACTGTACAGTTTGAGATATTCTTTTGTCTTGTCTAAATAGAGCCTTGAGAGTTTCGTGTCGTGTTTAAGGAAGAAGGTGTATATCTTTATGCCGTTATAAAATTCTTTCTTGACCTTGAAGCGCGCCGAGACGAGGTTGATGCCGTCCACCGGTTTCGAGGTCCGCCATGTGTCAAAACCCCTGTCCGAGGAATGCTTGTGCAGTTTCCAGTCTCCTTCGCTCACGGTAATGTAACCTCGCGGCATATTCACAAGCAGGCTGTACTGGCTGAGGCCGTCCTCTTCCTGGGGATACCAGTACGAGTTTGAGGGCAATATCATACCCTCGCGCCCCATGGCCCCGTCTTTCATGTACGCTATGCCCCTCTTTATCTCCTTCCTTGCCTGATATACAGAGGGGAATTTCTCGTGAAAGCTGATGGAGAGCGTCTTCATGGACTTGGCTTTGGACGGCCTTTCCGGCAAGGTCACAAGTATTTCCTTTAGAGGCCTGTCCTCGAGTTTTTTTATGGATATGGGCACTCTCTTCCCGCCGTAGCGGAGCCGCGTAATCACCGCGCCCTTCCTTACAAGGAGGCGGAGAGTGCCTCCCTCGTTGAGTGTGATCCTGTCCACGGCCCTTATGCTCCGGTTCGAAAGGCTTACCGTGACTGTAAGGTGGTGCGATGAGATCTTGTACGAAGGTTCATCTGAAGAGGCGTTCTTTGCGGTAATCAGGAGTAAGAGGGGGTAGATGAGTATGAGAAATATGAGAGATGATTTTATCCTGGCCGGGTTTATCATTTTTTATCTTCAGCAGGGGCATGCAGGCCCATGCAGGACTAACTTTAAATATTAGTGGAAAATTTCCGTGATATCCAGTCGGCCGCCGGCGGCGGAAAAAAATGGCTGGGGGACCAGGATTCGAACCTGGGTAAACGGATTCAGAGCCCGTTGTCCTGCCGCTAGACGATCCCCCATTGCAACCTGACGGACATTGCAACCTGACGGAAGCCGTCACCTCGAGGTAGTTCTTTAATTTAGTGTAAAAAAAAAGAGCAGTCAAGTAAATAGTGGGGTGGATTCGCCGATTTATATTGACACCACAAAATTATTTCTTGTATACTGTTTCTTTTTTGTATTAATATAAAAGGATGTTGATAAGGTTGGACGCCATCCCTGAAGAGGGTTTGACACTCGACCTTGAAGAGGACGGCGCCCGTATAGTAGAGTACATAGCAGGGGCTGATTTTTCCATCCCCTCTCCCGTAAAGGCTACCCTAACGGTAAGGACCGTTGACGGAGATGTGTATATCGAGGGGGAGATACGGGGCAAGATTACATTCGAGTGCGGCAGGTGCCTTAAGGAGTTTTTACTCGATATCCGGAGCCCCGTCTCGCTCTTCTTTTCACGCCGCGGCGGTGAGAATGGGGAGAGAGATAGGGAGAAGGAATTAAAGGCCGGCGACCTCGATGTGATCCCCCTTGAGGGCCCTGAGATAGATACAAACCGCGTTATCGCCGCGCAGATTTCCATGGACATGCCCATGAAGCCGCTGTGCGTGCCGGACTGCAAGGGGCTCTGCCATAAGTGCGGGGCGGACCTAAACAAGGGGGAGTGCGGATGCGGGGTGGAAGAACATGTGGACCAGAGATTCGCGAAACTCAAGGACTTTAAGGTAAAATAACAACTTAACCAATAACGACGGAAGGCTGGTAGGAGAAGATGCCGAACCCAAAAAAGAGACATTCCCGCTGCAAGACCGGCAGCAGAAGGAGTCACGACGCCCTTAAAAGGCCGGCTCTGTCACTCTGTCCGGAGTGCGGTGAGCCGAAACTCCCCCACAATGTGTGTTCGAGTTGCGGCCATTACAGGGGCAAGACCGTAATCAAGAAGGAAGAGGCCCTTTAACCGTTCAGACGTGAGAAATATTTTTGGAAAGTCTGTCCGGAACATCGTTACGGCAAGTAGAGTCCGCCCCATAACTTATCCTTAAAAATCCATATGATAAAAGTAGCGGTAGACGCAATGGGAGGCGATTACGCTCCCGGCGCAGTTGTCGAAGGGAGCGTCCAGGCGGCTTCTGAGCTTCCCGTCTCCATAATACTTGTGGGCGACAGGGCCTCCGTGGAGAGGGAGCTTAAAAAACATCTCCGGGGGGGGGCGGCCTCCGGTAATATCTCCATACACCACGCGGCTGAGGTGGTGGGCATGGACGAGTCGCCCATTCAGGCCATAAGGAAGAAGAGGGACTCTTCCCTGAAGGTATGTTTTGACCTCGTAAAGAATGGGGAGGCGGGCGCCGTTGTGACTGCCGGTAATTCCGGGGCCGCCATGGCCGCCGGTATTCTCCTTCTTAAGAAGATAAAGGGAGTGGACCGTCCGGCTATAGCCGTCGCGGTGCCCACCATGAAGGACCCCGCGGTGCTCCTGGACGTCGGCGGCAACGTTGACTGTAAGCCCGCCCATCTCCTGCAGTTCGCCATAATGGGGGACGTATACGCTCGCTACGTTCTCAAAAAGGACAGGCCCAGGATAGGGCTCCTCTCCAACGGCGAGGAGGAGGCGAAGGGCAATGAGCTTACCCGTGAAACCAACGCGCTTATAAAAAAGACGCCCCTCAATTATATGGGATACGTGGAGGGCAGGGATATTTACCACGGCGACGTGGATGTCGTTGTCGCCGACGGCTTCGTTGGCAACGTGGTGCTTAAACTCAGCGAGGGGCTTGTCGAGGCCGTAAGGGAGATGCTCAAAGAGGAGATTACATCGGGCATTTTATCAAAGATAGGGTATTTTCTGGCTCGCGGGGCCTTCTCGAGGTTCAAGAAAAAGGTCGATTACGCCGAATACGGCGGGGCGCCGCTTCTGGGCATAGACGGCATCTGCATGATAAGTCACGGCAGGTCGAGCCCCAAGGCCATTAAAAGCGCCATAACCAGGGCCTTTGAATACTCCAGGGGCATGGTAAACTCCCACCTTGTGGAGGAACTGGAGGAGAACGCGCCCCTTATGAAATTTTCCGCACGCAGCGGCGAGTCCGCATCAAGCGTATAGTTTAAGGATATAGTATGAAGAGAGCGATGATAACAGGAACAGGTTCTTACGCGCCTGAAAAGGTCGTCTCAAACCATGACCTCGAGGCCATGGTGGAGACCTCGGACGAGTGGATATCCATGAGGACCGGCATAAAGGAAAGACATATTTGTGCCGGGGAGACTACCATTGATATGGCTGTAAATGCCGGGAAGGCGGCCCTTAAGTCCGCGGGTGTAAAGGCGAGGGATATAGACCTTGTGGTTGTGGGCACCGTAACCCCGGAGATGGTATTCCCCTCGACGGCCTGTTATGTGCAGTCGGGGCTCGGAATATTGAGCGGCGCCGCGGCCTTTGACGTCTCGGCGGCATGCTCTGGCTTTTTATACGCCCTCGATATTGCCGATAAATACATAAGGGTCGGGGCCGCTAAAAAGGCCCTGATTATCGGAGTCGACCAGTTTTCAAGGATTGTGGACTGGAAGGACCGCGCCACCTGCGTACTCTTCGGCGACGGGGCCGGGGCGGCCGTTGTCGAGGCGAAGGAGCGTGGAGGCAGCACGGCAAAGTTACGGGGCGTGCTCTCGAGCCGCATACACTCCGACGGCAGGAAGTGGGAGCTACTCTACGTGCCCGGCTCCATACCGCCGAGCCCCTTTGAGCATAAGGATGCCCCTCAGCCGTACCTTAAGATGAACGGAAACGAGACATTCAGGGTTGCCGTAAGGACCATGGAGTCGGCGATAAAAGAGGTGCTTGCCGAGAGCGGGCTCACCAGTGAAGATATTACGCTCCTTATCCCCCACCAGGCCAACAGACGTATAATAAAAGCCGCCAGGGAGCGCCTCGGCCTCGGTGAAGAGAGGGTCTATCTCAATATGGACAGGTACGGCAATACCTCGGCGGCGTCAATCCCCATAGCGCTCGACGAGGTGGCGAGGTCCGGCGCGTTAAAGAAGAACGACATAATCGTATTCGTCGCCTTTGGAGGGGGGCTTACATGGGGCTCTACGGCGGTGAGATGGTAGTTTTTTTAAAGGACGTTGAAAGAGGATTCTTTTAGCTCCGCCGAGACAAACCCACGGACATAAGTACGTGGAATTTAAAATATGAAAAAATACGCTTTTATATTCCCGGGCCAGGGTTCACAGTACGTGGGCATGGGCAGGACCTTTTTCGAGGGGTTCGCTTCAGCGAGGGATACCTTTGAGGAGGCCGCCGCCGCGCTTGGTTTTAACATTAAAAAGCTCATATTCGACGGCCCAGCTGAAGAACTCGACATGACTGAGAATACCCAGCCGGCCCTACTTACGGTGAGTATAGCGGCTCTCAGGGTACTTGGCGAAAGGTTTGATTTAGCGCCTGAATTTTACGCCGGCCACAGCCTCGGCGAGTATACGGCCCTTGTGGCCGCCGGTGCGATAAAGTTTTCTGACGCCCTGAGGCTTGTGCGTTTGAGGGGACGGTTCATGCAGGAGGCGGTGCCGGCCTCCTCGGGAAAGATGTGCGCCATATTAGGACTCGATATTAAAAAGGTAACTGAAATTTGCGAAAGGTCCTCTGAGGGCGCCGGTGTCGTTGTTCCCGCCAATATTAACAGCCCCGTCCAGGTGGTAATCTCCGGCGAGATGGAGGCTGTGGAGAGGGCCTCCGAGCTGGCCGGCGTTGAAGGCGCGCGTAGAGTCGTGCCTCTAAGCGTAAGCGCGCCGTCCCATTCTCCTTTAATGGCCGGGGCGGCTAAGAGGCTCGCCGAAGCGCTTGAGGGGACGGATATTGTTGATGCTTCCGTGCCTGTAATTACAAATGCCGGCGCCGTGCCCGTTAAGGACGCCGCCTCTATAAAGGAGCTCCTTACAAGGCAGCTTACCAGCCCGGTACTCTGGGTTGACGTAATCAGAAAGATGAAGGCAGGTGGGGTCGGGACGATCGTGGAGATAGGGCCCGGCAAGGTCCTTACCGGCCTTGTAAGAAGGATAGATAAGGATATAATGACCGGTAATCTCTCCGCGGCGGCGGACCTCGGCGGCGCGGTAGAGCTCATTGGCGGGGGTTAGCCTGGAAAGGCCTTTAATTTAAAACAAACAGGGGGGTTTTAGTATAATGCAGTTAAACGGAAGAGTCGCTATAATCACAGGCGCGGGGCAGGGGATCGGCAGGGCCATAGCCCTGAAATTCGCCTCATACGGCGCTGATGTGGCCGTTGTGGACGTAAACTTCGAGAGGGCGCTCGATACGGCGAAGGAGATCCAGAAGATGGGCAGGAAGACGATGGCCCTGAAGGTTGACGTCACCGACATGAAGAAGGCCGCCGAGATGGCCGAAGAGGTTTTCAAGGAGCTTGAAGGCGTACATATCCTTGTAAATAACGCCGGCATAACAAAGGACGCCCTCCTTATGAGGATGAACGAAGAGGACTGGGACAGCGTTCTGGACGTGAACCTCAAGGGGGCCTTTAACTGCACCAAGGCCGTTATCAAATACATGTCGAAGCAGCACTGGGGGAGGATAATAAATATAGCCTCCGTAGTGGCCCAGATTGGAAACCCGGGTCAGGCCAATTACGCCGCGTCCAAGGCCGGCCTCATAGGTCTTACCAAGAGCGTGGCGAGGGAGCTTGCCGGAAGGAACGTAACCTGTAACGCCGTGGCCCCGGGGTTTATAGAGACAGCCATGACAGACGCCCTCTCTGAAAAGGTCAGGGAGCAGCTCTTATCCATAATACCCATGGGAAGGTTGGGTGGCCCCAACGACGTGGCCATGGGCGCTCTTTACCTCGCCTCCAACGCCTCGAGTTACATAACTGGGCAAGTATTAAACATCAACGGCGGCATGTACATGTAGCGTGATTTTAAAAATTGACAACAGGCACCATTGGTGTTATACAGGATTTGTTTTTTCGTGAAATCATACTTTTCAGGAGGTAAAGAGATGTCGCCAGTTGATAGCAGGGTAAAGAAGATAATAATGGAACAACTCGACGTTAGTGAAGACGAGGTTACCTCTCAGGCCTCTTTTGTGGATGACCTCGGGGCCGACTCCCTCGACACCGTTGAGATGGTCATGGCCTTTGAGGAGGAATTTTCCATCGAGATTCCCGATGAGGACGCTGAAAAGATAAAGACCGTTCAGGATTCCATAGATTATATAGAGAAGAAATCGGCAAAGAGTTAGTAAAGACCGGGCCGGGATGCCGCGCGGCCTGAAAGGGTCCATGAGGAGCCCGGTAAGACCCGCGAATGACAGCGTGTCGGCGGCCCGGTGCGGA
>JBHHVI010000074.1:0-7515 GCA_046754225.1 Thermodesulfobacteriota bacterium
CCCTCACCCCTTCACCGACCATACCGTCCCCTTCGGGGTGTCTTCGAGGACTACGCCGCTATCGAGAAGACCGGCCCTTATCTCATCGGCCCTCTTGAAGTCCCTGTTTTTGCGCGCCTCGTTCCTCTCCTCTATGAGCCTTTCAATCTCTTCGGGCGCCATGCCCGCCCCGGCCTTCCTCTCTTTAAAATACTCCTCCGGCCCTTTTGTGAAGAGGCCGAGAAAACCGCCCGTCTCCTTTACGAGGGCGAGGATTTGAGCAAGTTCCTTTTTTGCCTCTTCATCCGGCCCCGCACCCTTCGCCCCGTCGAGTATGCGGTTGGCGCGGGTGACTTCCTTAAAGAGGCCGCCTATGACCTCTGCCGTGTTGAAGTCGTCGTCCATTGCCTCGATAATCGACTCCATCCGCCCCTTGACCTCGGCGTGGTCAGGGGTTAGCTCCATTGCCTCGGGGCATTCGTTTTTTATCCTCTCAACGGTCTTATAGAACCTCTCAACGGCGGCCCCGGCCTCTTTAAGGGACTCGGAGCTGTAGTCCACGGGGGACCTGTAATGGCAGGAGAGGAGGAAAAACCTCACGGCCTCGCTGGAGTGGTTTTTAAGTACGTCCCTTATGTTAAGGATGTTACCGAGGGATTTACTCATCTTCGTCCTGTCGATGTTCACGAAGCCGTTATGGAGCCAGTATTTTACGAAGGGTTTCTTGCCCGTGGCCGCCTCGCTCTGGGCTATCTCGTTTTCGTGGTGGGGGAAGATGAGGTCCTTTCCGCCGCCGTGTATGTCGATCGTGTCTCCGAGCCACTTCATGCACATGGCCGAGCATTCTATGTGCCAGCCGGGCCGTCCCGGCCCCCAGGGGCTCTCCCAGCTCGGCTCTCCGGGCTTGCTCTTTTTCCATAGGGCGAAATCAAGGGGGTCTTTCTTCCTCTTGTCCACCTCGACTCTCGCCCCCGATTCGAGGTCGTCTATATTCTTTCCCGATAGTTTGCCGTAGTCGCTTAAGCGGCGGACTTCGAAGTAGACGTCTCCGTCGAGTTCATAAGCGAAGCCCTTTTCCATGAGCCCTTCCGTCACCTCGATTATCTTTTCCATCGTCTCCGTGGCCTTCGGCCTTACATCGGGCAGAGCTACTCCGAGCGCCGCCATGTCCTCATCGAATTTTTTTATATTCTCCTCGGCGAGTTCAACGGGCGCGACGCCGAGTTCTCCGGCCCTCTGGATTATCTTGTCGTCAACGTCGGTATAGTTCCTCGCGTAGGTCACTTCAAAGCCCCGGTATTTCAAATACCTGTATATGACGTCGAAGCTCACGGCGCTTCGCGCGTGGCCGATGTGGCTAAGGGCGTAGACGGTAGGGCCGCAGACGTACATCCTTACCCGGCCCTTTTCAGAGGGTGAGAACTCAACTTTACTTCTCGTAAGGGAATTATAGACCTGAATCGACATCGGATTTTATCCTTTCAGGGTGTTGTTGTGTCTCTGAAATAAATCAACCGATGGCCTCCTTGAGCCTCGCGGCGACGGACTCCCTGCAGAGAAGCGTAAAGACCTTTTGAAGCTCAATCCCCTCTGCGGCCCCCGTAAGAGCCGAGCGGAGCGGCATAAAGAGCCTTCGCCCCTTTTCACCGGTCTCTTTTTTAACCTTCTCTATTGCCTCATTATAATGGCCCGCGTCCACCTCGTCCAATTTTTCGATTTCATGGAGAAAGGCCCGCAACACCTTCTTGGCGTGAGGTTCTTTTAAAACCTTCAACGCCTCTTCGGTAAATGTAATTTCACCTATAAACGGGGCGGCGAGGTCTTTTATGTCCTTTAAGGTTACGGCGTTCGGCCGTACGGCCTCTATGACGGTATTCATAAAACCTGTGTCCACATCCTTACCGCAGGGGGAGATGAACCTTAAAATATCCTCTGCGCCGAGCCCTTCCATGGCCTTCTTATTGAAGGCCCGGAGCCTTTCAATGTCGAATATGGACGGGCTCTTTGAGAGCCTTTCAGGGGTAAAGGCCACCGCCATATCATCGAGGCTTAACAGCCCCTCGCCGGGAGACCAGCCGAGCCTTGCCGCGGCGTTTAAAATAGCCACGGGTAAAAAGCCCTCAGCCTTGAGTTCTTTGACAGAGGCATTGCCGTGCCTTTTACCGAGCGGCTTTCTGTCGGGTGCGAGGACGAGGGGGATGTGGCAGTAAAGGGGTGTTTTGTACCCCAGGGCTTCGCATAAAAGAATCTGGCGGGGCGTGTTCGGGAGGTGGTCGTCGCCCCTTATGACATGGGTTATCCCCATGAGCGCGTCATCTAAAACGACTGCGAAGTTATAAGAGGGCGCGCCGTCTGATGAGAGGATAATAAAATCACCGAAGGCCCCCCGGTCAAAGGTGAGGGGGCCGTGAACGAGGTCCGTGAAGGATATCTCCCGCGCCTCTTCAGCCACCCTGAACCTCAAGGCCGGCTCAACCTCCCCGGGCGCTTCGCTCTCCTTTAAGTTTACGCACCTGCCGTCGTACCTCGGGGGCAGTCCCCGCTTCAACAGCTCTCTTTTAAGCCTTTCGAGACGCTCGTCCGTGCAGTAACACCTGTAGGCAAGGCCTTTTTCCAAAAGCCCTTCGGCGTGGTCTTTATATAACAAGAACCTCTCGGACTGCCTGTAGGGGCCTTTCTCGCCGCCCCTTACAGGGCCTTCCTCCCAGTCGAGCCCGAGCCACTTGAGGTCCTCGATAATGGCCCTTTCGAATTCCGGGCTGGACCTCTTCCTGTCCGTATCCTCTATTCTAAGGATAAAGGCGCCTGAAGCGTGTCTGGCGAAGAGGAAGTTGAAGAGCGCCGTTCTGAGCCCTCCCATGTGGAGCTCCCCTGTGGGGCTCGGGCCGAAACGCGTCCGCACCTTCACTTCGTGCCCTTCTTCCCGATGAGCGCCACTGCGTAGGCCGCCATGCCTTCGCCACTGCCCGTAAAACCGAGCCCCTCTTCGGTAGTCGCCTTTACGTTTATATTTTCCGGCATGGAATCGAGGGCCGAAGCCACGCGCTCTATCATGGACGGGATATGGCCATTCAGGCGCGGGGCCTCTGCGACTATCGTGGAGTCTATGTTGATTACATAAAAACCCCCGGCCCCGAGAAGTCCTTTTGTGCGCCGTAAGAGCTCAAGGCTCGATATGTCTTTATAGGCCGGGTCGGAGGGGGGGAAGTGCCTTCCTATGTCGCCGAGGCCGCCGGCGCCCAGGAGGGCGTCAATCACGGCGTGAAGGAGGACGTCGGCGTCGGAATGGCCTTCAAGCCCCTTTTCGTGGGGGATCTCCACCCCGCCGAGGACGAGCCTCCTGCCTTCGGCGAGCCTGTGTACGTCGTATCCGAACCCTATTCTCATAAGTCCATTAAAATACAGTAACGGCCCCTTCTGTTCAAGTCTTTTAAAGGAAATTCATCAAAAGGCGGCGCTTCGCGGGAGAACTCCCGCACGGGGAATCAACGCTTCGCCGCGCCCCTCCGCCTTAGAATGGACTCGGCTATTAAGAGGTCTTCCGGTGTGGTAATCTTTATGTTTTCATTCGAGCCCTCGACAGTGGTAACGATAACGCCCGTCCTTTCCACGAGCGAGGACTCGTCGGTGCCTTTATAGCCGTCCCCGGCCGCCCTTTCAAAGGCCTTTATGAGTATATCCGTCTTGAAGGCCTGCGGGGTCTGTACGGCCCGGAGGAGCTCCCTGTCGAGCGTCCTCTTTACTCTGCCGCCTGAAACCTCTTTAACGGTGTCCTTGATCTTAACGACGGGGATTGCCGCCCCGGACCTGGCCGCCCCGGTAACAATATCCTCGATAACCCGCGCCGTTACAAGGGGCCTCGCGCCGTCATGGACCGCGGTAATCTCAAACCCTTCGGGGACCCTTTTAAGGGCGTTTAAGACGGACCCCTGCCGCTCCGTGGCCCCGGCCACCACGGCGAGGACTTTTTTAAAGCCGTAGCGCTTTACTATCTCCTCATTAGAGTATTCCAGCTGGTCTTCAGGCACGGCTATTATGATCGAGTCTATAAAGGGGGAGTTTTCAAAGGCGGCGACGGTATGGGCGAGGATGGGCCTTTCGAGGAGCGGCAAAAAGACCTTTTTCTTCGTGCCCATCCTTTTGCCCATGCCGGCCGAAGGGATTATGGCTATGGACCTTGGAATCTTTTTTTCGGAAGGGGTCTTTGTCATTCTGTTTTTATATCAGAATATCGCATTGATTGGAAGGCGCGGGACGGAGGTGACGGACGCCTTGAAGGCCCCCGGGCGTGGCAACCGGCCGATTCCCGGCGTAAAAAAAACGGCACCTTTAGAATGTAAAGAAGGCGCCGGAAAGTGTAAAGAAGGAGCGGGGGATATGCCCGCGATGAATATTCGGTTGTTACTTTAGCCGTGAGATGAGCCCCTCAGCCGCCTAATATCCTGTAGAGTTCCTCCTCTATTTTTTCCTCTTTGATATTCTTGGCTACGGAGAGCTCCTGGATAAGTAGTCCCTTGGCGGTATCGAACATCTTCCTCTCACCGAAGGAAAGCTCCTTGTCGAACTTGAGTATGTATAGGTCCCTTAAGACCTTGGCGAGCTCCAGCACGCTTCCGCTTTTTATTTTGTCGTTATACTCGCGGTAACGCCTGTTCCATGTCTGGGACTCTAAAACGGTATCGCCTCTTTCCTTGAGTATGGCGTAGACCTTGGGGACCTGGCTTTTTTTAAGGACCTTCCTGAGACCCACCGTAATCGCGTTATTCACTGGCACCATTATAGTGGCCTCGGTGTCAAGGACCTTGAGTATATAAAAGGACGCGTCAACCCCCGATACGGCCCGTGTCTCCACGCCCATAATCATGCCGACACCATGGGCCGGGTATACCGCAAGGTCTCCGGTTTTAAAAGACTGAGTTATATTTTTTGACATGAAGTTCCTTGTAAGTAGGATAAGAAAAGGTATTTATTTTATATCATAAACAGGCAAGAGAGTCAAGGTGCGTGAGGGGTTTTTTTAATGAAAACCTGTTATGTTGAAAACTTCCGCTTTAATTTCGGGGTCTATTTCTATCTCCCTGTACCTTATCTCAATCCTCTTTCCACCGTAAGCTATTGATATGTTATGCGGAATTATTGCGCCGTCGACATCCCTGAAATCTGACAGATTGATCTCAGGTTCCCGGCGTCCGTCTTTTTCCGCCGCGCTTCTTTCCGCCCTGTCTTCTCTCCCCCTTTTAGATTTATCCCCTTCGATGGGGCTGTGTGACCTGTCCCCGAGGAGGATGGAAACGAGCCTCGCAGGGGAGAGGTTAGCCGTTATTTCCGGCCCGCCTGGCTCGAAGGCCCTCAGTCCGTCCTTTGAGAAAAACACAAGGGTCTTGCCGTCGCTCGCCAATACCGCGAGGCTTTGACCAAAGGGGCCGAAAACGTCTATCCTGAAAGACCCCGGTCTTTTCGCGACGATTACGGCCCGTCCCCTTAAGGACTCCCTTTGCTCAAGGGTGACTGTCGCCCTGGCCCTGATGGCCTCGGGCCGTACGCCCCTTTTCATCTCCCCTATTGCCGCGCGCCGGGGGGGCGGCCCCGCGCATCCATAGGCCATGAGCAGGAGGGCCGTGACGGAAAAAAAGGAAAGCCTTTTAAGCACCTGTTATTTTTCCTTACGGGCCTTCAGTTTTTTTCTCAGGTTCCTTATCTTGAGCTTTAGCTCCTCGTTGTCGGGGTCCATCCCCGAGGCGTTTTCGTACGTCGTAAGGGCTTTTTCATTAAAGCTCTTCTTCAGGTAGGCGTCCCCGAGGTGCTCTGTTACGACGGGGTCGTCGGGGAGAAACCTGGCGGCCTTTTCCAGGTTCAGAACGGCATGGTCGTATTCGCCCTTTTTGTAATAGACCCAGCCCAGGCTGTCGAGGTAGTAGCCGTTATCGGGCTTTATCTCAATGGCCCTCTTCATGTACTTTTCAGCCTCATTGAGCCTGATGCCCCTTTCCGCGTAAGTGTATCCGAGATAGTTAAGGGCGTTGGTATGGTCGGGGTTTACCTTTATGGCCTTCTGCATTGACCCTATTACGAGGTCTTTCTTGCCGGCGTCGTCGTATAGTATGCCGAGAGTGAAGTAGAGCTCGGCGTCTTCAGGGTCGAGTTTAATTGCCTTTTGGATAGTCTTAATCGCCTCGTCGTACCTCTTTGCTTCCTTCATAACCGAGGTTATGAGTTTAAGGAGTTCGACGTCGTCCTTCTTTACCTCGAGCGCCTCTTTTAACTCAACGATGGCCTTGTCCGGCTCCTTGCGCTTTTCAAATATGTAGGCGAGGTGTATTTTGGCGTCCACAAAACCCGGGTCGTCCTTGGGGATGGTCCTGAACTGGGCGGCGGCTTTATCGAGGTCTCCGTTTTCCTCGTATGATGTGGCCAGATAGTAACTTATCTTGTGGAGTTCGGGCCTCTCTTTGAGAAGTCCCTTGAACTTGACTATGGCCCTGGGGTAGTCTTTTTTTTCAAAGTATATAAGGCCTATCTTGACGGAGGAATCCAACCTCGTTTCCCTGTATTTCTCAAGCTCCATGTACTGGGCAAGGGCGTCGTCGAGTCTTTTTTCTCTTATATAGAATGTGGCGAGCCGGGCCCGGAAAATCTTGCCGTCACGGAGGACTTTTATGGCCTTTTTGTAAATCTCCTCGGCCAGGTCCGCCTTTTTTTCGGCCTCGTAGGTCATGCCCAGTTCATAGTAGGCGGATTTAAAGGCCGGACTCAGCTCTATGGCCTTCAAGTAGTGCTTCTCGGCCTGTTTGTATTTCGCCCTGTTGACCTCGATCTTGGCCATATAATAATAGGCCATGACTGAGTCGGGATCTATCTTCAGCAGTCTCTTTAAGACGTGAACCCCTTTATCGAAATTGCCGTGCCTGGCGTGGAAGGTCGCAAGGAGCAGATAACTCTTCTGCTTCTCCGGCGTCAGTTCAATGACCTTTTCATAGTTCTTGACGGCGGCCTTGTTGTCTTTGAGAAAGGTATAAGCTTCAGCAAGGAGGAGATAGGCGCGGGGCAGGTCATCGTCTATCTTTAAGGCCTTCTGAAGGTACTCTTTCGCCTTTTCATACTCTCCGGTCTGGATATAGAGGTCAGCTGTATCGGTGTAAAGGTAGCTGGAGCCCGGGTCCGTCTCTATCGCCCTGTTGTAAAGGTCTAGGGCATTTGTTATGTCCCCGTTTTTTTTGAGAATTTGCGCCGCTGTGTAATAATAATAGACCCCGCTCAAGAGGTTTTGTTCCTCGCTGTAACTTCTAATGCTGCCGCGTCCGGCAGCAAGGGCGCGAGTTGACGCCGTAAGCCCCAGAATTAGCGCAAGTATGGATAAGATAAGAGGTTTTGCTTTTTCGTTATATTTCACTATGGCTCCTGAGTCCCGGGTTTATTAAGTTCATCGTGGGATTATCGGCAAAAGGGTGTAAGTATCAGGCTGAAAGATTATAATACGACCTTACAGGGATAAACTGTGATTTATATCCGGAGTCCGCGATGGGGGGCGCCGGACAA
>JBHHVI010000075.1:0-7351 GCA_046754225.1 Thermodesulfobacteriota bacterium
ACCCCGCCGTGGTATTACGCCCCCCGTCCCTTTCAGAAAAGAGTGTTTATTGAACGACCGAAAGTCGGATAATGGTCCCCCCATAATACTCCAATGACAATGGCGCGCTAATCTGCTATATTGTTCTTTGCCTTTTTGCCTTAATGCCTTAAAAAGACCGGAAAAAATGTGAGGAGCAGAAGGTATGCCCACAATAAAGGTTGAGCTCGGAGCCAGGAGCTATCCCCTTCAAATAGAGCGTGGGATAGTCGACGGCGTGGGCGCGCGCCTTAAAGAGATGGGTTTCGCCGGGCGCGCCGCCGTCGTTACAAACCCCCTTGTGGGAGGGCTTTACAATGACAGGGTCATAACGGGTCTGAAGGAGGCCGGCTTTGACGCCCTTACCATAACTCTGCCCGACGGCGAGGAGTATAAAAATCTCAGTGAGGCGTCCAGGATATACGACGCCCTCATAGAGCATAAGATGGAAAGGAACTCGCCCCTTGTGGCCCTCGGCGGCGGCGTCATCGGGGATATTACCGGTTTCGCGGCGGCCACGTTTCTGCGGGGTGTGCCTTACGTCCAGGTGCCCACAACGCTCCTCGCGCAGGTAGACAGTTCCGTGGGAGGCAAGACCGCCGTAAACCACGCCAGGGGCAAGAACCTCATAGGCGCCTTTTACCAGCCCGCCGCCGTCTTTATCGACCCCGACGTATTAAAGACCCTTGACGAGAGGGAGGTGCGCTCAGGACTCGGCGAGGTGGTAAAGTACGGGGTCATCAGGGACGGGGAATTTTTCAGCTTCCTCGAGGCCAACTCGGAGAGCCTCCTTCAACTTAAAGACGAATTGATAACGGCTATAAAACGTTCCTGCGAGATAAAGGCCCGCGTCGTCTCCGTCGACGAGAGGGAGGAGACGGGCCTGAGGGCCGTACTCAATTTCGGCCATACCTTCGGCCACGCCATAGAGACCCTTACGGGTTACGGGACCTTTAAGCACGGCGAGGCCGTGGCAATGGGCATGGTTATGGCCGCGAGGCTTTCAGCAAGGCTCGGCCTTTGCGGTCCTGATGTTGAGGGGAGGCTGAAGGGGCTCCTCGATTCAATGGGCCTGCCGACGGCGCCGCCTTCAATCCCCGCGTCGTCGGTCATAGAATCCATGAGGCACGACAAAAAGGTCTCCGGGGGCAGGCTACGCTTTGTCCTCGCCGAGGCGATAGGCACGGTTCTTTTAATGGACGTGTCAGAGGGAGATATTGAGGATTTTCTCAGGGCCGAGGGCGGCGCTCAGTAGGAAGCGGGCCGGCCGTGGTTAAAGAATATCCTTGACTTGGAGCCGTTTCTTTAATAATTTTAACTATATCAAAGGGTTTTCTGCCGGCCTGTTCGGCTTGCAAAGAGGGACTGAAAAGCCATGGGGGATATAAAGGCGGGCGACGATATTTTTTTTACACGGACGATGGCCGGGATACTCGAGGGTCAGGGTTTCCATGAGGACGCCCTGATGATATACAAGATCCTCTCCGACAGCCTCCCCGAGGACCGCGACCTTAAGCTCAAGATAAAGAGCCTGAAAGAGATGGCCGGCCGGGGCAAGAAGAAAAAGATTCATTTTTAATTGTTTTTTGGCGTCCTTTAAAATAAGGGGTTTTAAGGTTATAGCACTCAAACCGGATTACAGGGCAAGGCTCGCGACGCTCCGCGCTGAGATGGAAAGCGGCGGGGTTGACGGCCTTCTCGTAAGCGATATCCATAATATAAGGTACCTTTCGGGGTTTACAGGCTCAAGCGCTTACGCGGTGGTTACCTTGAGGAGGGCCTTTTTGCTGACCGACCCGAGATACGCGGTCCAGTCGGAAGAGGAGGTCAGGAAGAGCGGCTTCAAGGTGAGGATTTACAAAAAAAAGCCTCTTGAGGCCCTCGCCGTTTCTATTAAGCGGCTAAAGGTCTCAAGGCTCGGTTTTGAGGGTGACTTTTTAAGTTATAACGGCTATAAAAGGATAAAAAGTGTTCTTAAGCCCATTCCGTTAAAACCCCTCGCGAACCCCGTGGGCCGGGTGAGGCAGGTTAAAGACACTTTTGAGGTGGGCCTTATCAAAAAGGCCGCCTCCATTCTTGAGAGTGGTTTCAAGAAAGCGGAGAGGACGCTCAGGGCGGGTATTACAGAGGCCGGGGCGGCCCTCGCCGTTGAAGAGTGGATGAGGAAAAAGGGCGCCGAAGGGCTGGCCTTCGAGTCCATCGTGGCCTCGGGGCCGAGGTCGTCCCTGCCCCACGGAGCCGCGTCGGAGAAGAGGATTAAAAGGGGAGACCTCGTTATTGTGGACATGGGCGCGTGCTGCGAGGGTTATACTTCGGACAATACGCGCACCTACTGCATAGGCAGGGCGAAGCCCCTGCAGAAAAAGATATACGGCGTGGTAAAGGGCGCGCAGAAAAGGGCTCTGGAGTTGATTGGAGACGGCGTCCGCGCCGAGGAAGTAGACAGGGCCGCGAGGGCCCATATTGAAAAGGCCGGTTATGGAAAGTTTTTCAGCCACGGTACGGGACACGGCCTCGGCCTCGACGTGCATGAAAGGCCGGCGATAGCCCCATTGAGCAAGGACATACTGAAAGAGGGCATGGTGGTGACAATAGAGCCGGGTATCTATATGCCGGACTGGGGCGGGGTAAGGATAGAGGATATGGCGCTTGTCAGAAAAAACGGTTGCGACCTCGTTACCACATCACCTGATGAGCTTCTTTGCCTTTAAAAGGGAGGATAGATGAATATAAAAGATATAAAGGGCTTGTACCGGTTTATTAAGGATACCGATATCGTGGAAGTCGAGCTTGAGACGAAGGAAGGCAGGGTCAGGCTCAAAAGGGGGGGGGCCTCTGAAAACACCTCTTACGAGCTCTCCGAGGCCGCCGTAAGCCCTGCGAAAGAGGTCAAGAAGGAGCCTGAGAAAAAGGCCGAGCCTGAGAACGTAAAGACCGTAACAGCACCCATGGTGGGTTCCTTTTACAGCGCCCCGGCCCCTGACGCCGAGCCCTTTGTGGAGTTGGGCTCGGCGGTGAAGAAGGGACAGACCCTGTGCATTATAGAGGCCATGAAGCTTATGAACGAGGTGGAGTGCGAGTTCAACGGGGTGGTCGCCTCCATACTCGTTGAGAACGGGCAGCCCGTCGAGTATGGGGAGCCGCTTTTTTATATAGAGGTCGCCAAATAGGCTTTGTCTCTTTTTTGTGTGTAGTGTTTTTCTAAACCCGTCCTTTTTGAAAACTTAAAATCCAACCCGCCCCATGGCAAAGAACTGGTTAGAACAGTGGAGGGGAGTCCTTTCCCGGAGTTATTCCAGACAGACCTTCCGTAACAACAAATCTAAAGGCAAAAAAGGAGTATTACCTGACCCCATGTTCAATAAAGTTCTTGTCGCAAACAGGGCGGAGATAGCCGTAAGGATAATAAGGGCCTGCAAGGAGCTCGGCATAAAGAGCCTCGCCATTTATTCCGACGCCGATAAAGACTCTCTCCATGTAAAACTCGCCGACGCCGCCATATGCATCGGGCCGGCCAAAGCCGTGGACAGTTACCTTAATATTACCAATATAATAAGTTCCATGGAAGTGGCCGACGCCGAGGCCGTACATCCGGGTTACGGTTTCCTCGCCGAAAACGCCGCTTTCGCCGAGGCCTGCGAGAAGTGCGGGATAAAATTCATCGGCCCCACATCTGCCACCATGAAGCTCATGGGCAATAAGATCCGGGCCAAAAAGATCGCCGAGGGCGTAAAGGTGCCGGTCTTGAAGTGGAGTGGCGAGGCGCTAAACGCCGAGAAGGAGGCCATCGCTGTTGCGAGGAAGATAGGGTTTCCCGTGCTTATAAAGGCGGCGAGCGGCGGCGGCGGAAGGGGCATGAAACTCGTTCACACTCAGGCGAGCCTTGCGGGGGCCTTTGGCATGGCTAAGCAGGAGGCCCTGGCGGCCTTCGGCGACGGCGAGGTCTTTATAGAACAATACTGCGAGATGCCGAGACACATAGAGATACAGATATTGGCCGGCGAGGGCGGAAATGTCATCCATCTCGGAGAGAGGGAATGTTCCATACAGAGGAGGCATCAGAAGATATTGGAGGAGTGTCCGAGCCCGGTGGTCGACTCCAGGCTCCGCTACAAGATGGGCGAGGCCGCCGTAAAGCTCGCCAAGGCCATAGGCTATACAAACGCCGGCACCGTGGAGTTCCTGCTCGACAAGAATAAAAAATTCCATTTCATGGAGATGAATACAAGGGTGCAGGTCGAGCACCCGGTAACGGAGATGGTCACAGGGGTAGACCTGATAAAAGAGCAGATAAAGATAGCCGCGACGAAAAGGCTCAGGCTCCGCCAGCGCAACATCAAGATGAACGGGCACAGCATCGAATGCAGGATCAACGCCGAGGACCCCAGGACCTATGTCCCCAGTTCCGGAAAGATTACCGAACTGGTCCTGCCGGGAGGCCCGGGCGTGCGCGTCGACACCGCCCTCTACTGCGGTTATACCGTGCCGCCACATTACGATAACCTCCTCGCGAAACTTATCGTCCACGCAAACACCCGGGATGAGGCGATCAGGAGGATGACGAGGGCCCTTGAGGAGTTCCATGTGGCGGGCATTAAGACCAATATCCCGCTGCATTTGAGGATTATGAAAGACCACGACTTTATAGCGGGCAAACTGGATATAAACTTTCTTTCCAGGTTCGCCTGAGATATAATTAACAGTGGTAGAAGGGCCTGCTGCACATGCGGCGCGGCCGCTGGCTTTTCGGCCGCTTGCTTTGTAAAGGCATGGGCCGCGCTTTAAAACCTTTTCACCGGTGCGGGGATTTTTTTGGAAGACTGGAGGCTTATTGTAGATCCCCCTTCTGACGGGGCGGAAAACATGGCGACTGACGAGGCGCTGTTACTCTCGTCGGCTTCGGGGGACTGGGCCGGGCCTGTCCTGAGACTATACGGCTGGAGGACCCCCACCATCTCAATAGGTTATCTTCAGGACGCGGCGCCGCTCCTTGAAGCGGGACTGCCCGTTGTGAGGAGGATAACCGGAGGCAGGGCCGTGCTCCACGACTCAGAGATTACATATTCCGTAGTCGCGTCTTCAGTGGGCGAGAAATTTTCCGGCGGCGTAACGGCCGTCTATTCCGCTATCAGCAGATGCATTGTGGCGGCCCTTAAGGACGCGGGCGTTGATGCGCGTTTTTCGGCCGCGATGAAGGGCGGCTCTTACAGGAAAAGCGCCGCCTGTTTCTCTACATATACAAGACACGAAATACTCGCCGGGAAGGGGAAGATCTCCGGCAGCTCCCAGAGGCGGCTTAAAGATTCCTTCCTTCAGCACGGCTCCATCATCTTCAATATCGACAGGCCTCTTACGGCCTCTGTCTTCGGAGAGAGTGTGCTTGAAAGGACGGCTTGCGTTTCCGACTTCGGGGAGATTGGCCCCGGGGAACTCAGGCAATATCTGGTAAGGAGGATCTCCGACGGTCTGAACGCCTTTTTTACCCCCGCCGTCCTCTCCGAAGCCGAGAGGGCCTTGAGAGAAAAGCTTCTCCAGTCAAAATACTCGTCCAGCGGATGGAACCTGAACCACCGTACCCCGAGAAAGGCCGCGAGCTTTAGCACTGAAAGCCGTTTTTCGTCGTCAAGGGGTTAGCACCGGGTCTTGGCCCGGGCGCGCCGCGGCGGCCCTTGAGTTTATTGTTGTCATTTTAAGAGTGTGAGAATATGGCACAAAGGGAAAAAATAATAGAGAAGGCCCAGAAATACATCCTCAAGGGTAATCTCGACAAGGCCGTTGCTGAATACAGGAACGCCGTTACCATGAACCCCAGGGATATCTCCACGCGCCTGAGGCTCGGAGAACTCCTTGTAAAGACGGGTAAAACCGAGGACGCGATTAAAGAATACACCGAAGCCGCGAAGGCCAACGCAAGGGCGGGGTTTTACCTCAAGGCCATAGCCGTGTATAAACAGGTCCTGAAGCTTGAACCCTCCAATATCGACTTGAACTATAAACTCGCCGACCTCTATACCAAGCAGAGGCTTATCGGCGACGCCGTAAGCCAGTACACTATAATACTCAACACCTTTGAGAAGAAGGGCCTTGAAAAAGAGGCGCTGGACCTCTTGAAAAAGATGGTCGAGATAGACCCTGAAAACGTCAGCATCGGGCTGAAACTCGCCAAACTCTACGGTAAACTCGACTATTTTAACGACTCCATGGAGATCTATTCCGGCATATTAAAAAGGCTTATCGGGGAAGGTGAGTTAAAAAGGGCTGAAGAGATATGTCTGGACCTTCAGGAGTTCTACCCGCGAGAGCCTTTGGTTCTCGAAACTCTCGTCGACCTATACAGGAATAAAGGGGATGACAATAAATTTTTAAGGTTCGCCAGGACCCTCGCAGAGGTTTACGCTGAAAATAATGAGATTGAAGCGTCCAGCGCTCTCTGTAAGGAAATATTGGATATAAATCCCGATGACGCAAAGTTCAGCGGGCTCCTTGAGGATTTGAAGCAGAACGAAAGTGAAGGTAGCACGGCTCCTGAAACAGTGACGGTCTCTGAAGAAGAGGACGCAGGCGCCGCAGAGGAACCGGAAATATTAGATGAAGCGGAAATATTAGATGAAGCGGAACCGCGTGAGCCCACGTCCGTAGCCGGCCTTCCAGAAGAGGGGGCCGCGGAGGCTTCTAAAGAAGAGGCTCCTTCCGGTGCGCTTCATGCCGAGCCCGGGGCCGGTGAGGAGACCCATGAAGAAATTTTCGGCGAAGAAGAAGACGGTGAAGAAGCCGTAGAAGAAGATGTGGATATAGATCTTGAAGGGTTTGAAAGCGATGATGGGGAAGAGGCGCGCCTTCAAGTCGAAGATACTGTAGAGATGGTCGGCCCTTCAGCCGGGGATGAGGGGGCTGATGATATTATTGATGAAGCCGGCGCCGGGGCGGAGGAGGAGGTGGATATCGATATATCCACGCCGGAAATGGATTTGACGGGGAAAGTTTCCGCCACCGAGCCGGAAGGGGTGCCGGAAGGGGTGGATGAGGCGCCGGGCGGGGAAGCCCCTCTTGAGGACGAGAAGAAGACAATCTTTGATGAAGAAATTGAGTCCTACGTCGACAATTTAATCTCCGGGACTGAAGGAGATTTTTTGTCTGGTAAAGAGTCGCCTGTAGAGGAAAAGGCCCTTGAAAAGGAAGAAGAAGTGAGCGGGGGTGAAGGCGCTGCTGAAGAGGAGAAAGGTCTTGTTGAAGATACTATTTCCTCTGCCCCTCATGAGGCCGCCCCAGAAGTCCCTGAGGAAGAACCGGCCCCTGAGACCGTTGAAAAAACTTTTAGCGAAGAGGCCGAATC
>JBHHVI010000076.1:0-7295 GCA_046754225.1 Thermodesulfobacteriota bacterium
GGTGGGCGCGTAGCCATCCGATGACGGGATAAAAGGTGTGAGATGCCGGAAAAAAGCCATGAGGCGAAAATAACAGGCGCCGCTTCAGTCGTGGGCTCGGCCACAATACTTAGCCGTATCCTCGGGTATATAAGGGATATGGCCATAGCCTATTACTTCGGCGCCGGGCTCTTTTCAGACGCCTTTTTCGTGGCCTTCAGGATATCGAACCTCTTAAGGAGGCTCGTCGGGGAGGGGGCGCTCACATCCTCCTTTATCCCCATATTCACCGGGGAGAGGATGAAGAGGAGTGCCGGGGATACGAGGGACCTCGTGTCGAGTATCTTCACCCTCTTCGCCGTAATACTCATCGTCATAGCCTTCCTCGGCATAGTCTTTTCACCCTGGCTCGTCTCCTTCATGTCGCCCGGCTTCAAGGCGGACCCTGAAAAATACTCCATCACCGTAAGCCTTACGAGGCTCATGTTCCCCTACATCTTCTTTATCGGCCTCATGGCTATCGGGATGGGGGTTTTGAACTCGTTAAAACACTTCGCCGCCCCCGCCTTCGCCCCCGTATTCTTCAACCTCGCTATAATATGCTCCATACTCGCCCTTACGCCTCTTTTCGAGAGGCCGGTATACGCCCTCGCCGTGGGCGTGCTCGCGGGAGGGGCGCTCCAGTTCATCGTGCTTCTGCCTTCCCTTAAAAAGTACGGTTTCATGCCGAGGCTCCGCGTTGCCTTCAGGGACCCGGCTATAAAAAAAATATTCACCCTCATGGGGCCTGCCGCCTTTGGCGTTGGGATATACCAGTTGAACATATTCGTTACCCTGTGGTTCGCCTCGAGGCTCGCCGAGGGGAGCGTGTCATACCTTTACTACGCCGGCAGGCTCATGGAGCTTCCCCTCGGGGTCTTCGCCGTGGCCGTCTCCACGGCGGTTCTGCCGAGCCTCTCGGAGCACGCCGCGTTAAAAGAGTGGGATGGTTTCAAGACCTCGCTCTCCTTCGCCTTGAGGCTCGTGCTCTTTGTGACCGTTCCCGCCACGGTGGGACTCTTTATCCTGAGCCTTCCCATAATAGACGTCTTATTCAGGCACGGCGAGTTCACCGGCTCGGCCGCTTCGGCCACTTCGCTCGCCCTCTACTACTACGCGCCGGGGCTCGTCCCTGTGGCCCTCTATAGAATTCTCACCTCCGTATTCTATTCACTCAAGGACACGGTCACGCCCGTACTCGCAGCCTTTGTATCCTTCCTCGTGAACATCATAATGTGCATTGTCCTTGTCGGCCCCCTGAAGCACGCGGGGCTCGCTCTCGCCACGACCATCGCCGGAGTGGTGAACATGGCGCTCCTCTTTATAATCCTTCAAAGGAGGCTCGGCCGCTTCGGCTCAGGCCTTATCATGGGTTCAGCCCTCAAAAATGTGCTCGCGGCCCTCGTAATGGGGCTGGTGATTTTTCTTTTTTTGAGGCGCGCCGAATACGCGCACCTGAGCTCAACAGGCAGGGTCCTCTTCATGGTGATAACGCTTCCTGTGGGCGCGCTTGTCTATCTACTCATCTCATGGTTACAAAAGGCGCCGGAACTCTCGTTTTTTAAAGAGTTTTTGAAAAAACGGGGGGGCTGACCCGCCCCGCTTTTTCAGGTTGAAATGAAAAGCGCGCCGGAACGCTATAACTACTTGATTATAAAAGCTAAATCGCTGATGAAAAATTAGGCAAACTGCCAAAGGGCCGTTAAAAACAGCCTAATCGAACTTTGCATTTAGGGGTTTCTTAACAGGTTATCCACAGGAAATGGGGAAATCTCTCAACCCTTCTGTTTTTGCTCAATAATTTTTTTTCCCTTCCTCTTGGCCTCTTCCCAGAGGGCTTCGAGTTTCTCCATGGGGGTCGTAGAGAGGGCGGAGCCGGCCTCTGAAAGCGAGCTTTCAATGTGATGAAATCTCGTTATGAATTTTCCTATAGTCTTTCTCAGCGCCTCTTCCGGGCTTACCTCGAGGAAGCGCGCCGCGTTAACTATGGTAAAGAGGAGGTCTCCCAGTTCCTCTTCCACTTTTTCCGGGTCTTTTGATTGTATCGCTTCGGAAAACTCTGAAAGTTCCTCTCTGACCTTTTCAAGTACCCCGTCGATATGCTTCCAGTCGAAGCCGGAGCGCGCCGCCTTCTTGCTTATCTTATGCGCCCTCAATAAGGCCGGCATGGCTTCGGGAACCCCGGAGAGCGCGCTCCCGCCCTTCTTTTCCGCTTTTTTTACCTCCGCCCAGTGGACGAGAACCTCTTCAGGGGTCTCGGCGAACTTGTCGCCGAATACGTGGGGGTGGCGGCGCACCATCTTCTCGATCAATGTTTTTATTACGTCTTCGACGGTGAATTTACCCTCTTCTTCGGCTATACGGGAGACGAAAATTACCTGGAAGAGGAGGTCGCCTAATTCCTCTTTAATATCTTCCGCCACGCCGGAGTCGATGGCCGAGACGACTTCGTAGGCCTCTTCAATGATAAAGGGCGCGAGGCTCTCTATGGTCTGCTCCATGTCCCAGGGGCAACCGTTGGAGCCCCCCCCGCCCCCACCGCCCCCACGGAGGCGCTCCATAAGGCTTTTCAGCCCGGCGAAGCCGTCTGTGCCTGTTGGTATTTTTTTATTCTCCATACCTTTATTCCTTCTTCAACCCCTCGAGCTCTTCCATGGTGTTTATGTTCATTACAGAGGCCCTTATGGGAAGGCCATTAAAATCATCTTCGGTGAGTTTTTTTACCCTTATCCTCTCGATAAGGTCAGTAATCCTGAGGTTGCCCTCTTTTATCATGGACTCTATGGGCCTCATGCACCTCTTTGAGTATAAGGCGTGCATGGGGTGGTATCTTCCGTCGACAAAAGGGATAAAGGCGTCGTAAGCGCCGCCCCGCTCTTTTATAACTTTTTTTATGCAACCCCTGTCGATAAAGGGCATATCGCAGGCCGCCACGAATACGTAGCCTCCCGTGGAGTGAAAAAGTGCGGTATAGACCCCTCCGAGGCTCCCGGCGCCCTTGTATATGTCGGCTACGACCCTTGTGGAGAGGCCTTCGTAAAGGAGCACCCCGTCGGCGACTATTATTGTATTTGAATCGGTATTGGTACCGGTATTGGTCCCGTCAAATACGCTCTTTATTACCTTGAGGACCCTTTTTATTATAGACTCGCCCTCTATCTCTATAAAGGCCTTGTTCGAGCCCATGCGCCTGCTCTTGCCGCCGGCCAGCACCGCCCCCGTCATTTTCTCTCTATCCTCAGCTCTATTGTATGGGCGTCGGAGCACCCCTTGAGGCTCCGTATCATCCCCATGACCCCGTCCCTTATGAGGTTCTCTATGAACGGCTTTAATGTCACGGGCTCGCCGTTTACAACGAGGGTAGTGGCCCGCCCATCGGCCCCTTTTATTATCCTCTCCTCTATAAGGTCGGCTATCCCTTTGAAGTCGTCCAGCCTGTATAGGGGCCTTTCGCTCTTTATTCCGGCGTCGCTCACGATTGCGAGAAGGTTTTCATCCTCCACGCACGCGGGGCTCTCAGATACCGCCTTTCTTATAACCTCTATCTTCGGCAAATTCGAGTCTTTAAAACCCTCGGCCACGATAACGTCGACGTCGCCGAGGTACGCGGCGGCGATCCTCTCGGGGCCCCACTCCTCCGGGCCTTTTTTTATGAGGGCCATCTTTTCCGGCGAGGTGAGTACCACGCTTACGGCCCCGGCCTCGCTGTGGCGCCATGAGTCCTTGCCCTCCCTGTCTATCTCAAAACCATGGGCGTCGTGCTTTATGGTGCCCACCTTGAAACCCCTTGAGGTGAGCTCCCTTACCACCTGCTCAAGGAGGGTGGTCTTGCCTGAGCCGGAAATGCCCGCTATCGTCACTACAGGTACCATTGCCGCCTTCCTCTCTTTTTGTTTTTTTTAATTAAAGGATAAGAAAAGAATATCAGAGGGTTACAATGACTGTCAAACCCAAAACGCCTTTTGCCGGCCTCGCCGCGCCCCATTCGGCTTAAAAAGGGCTAAAGATTATTGACCTTTAAATCCGGGCCATGTTAGATTATGAGGCAAAAGTTAAGGCGTTTTTAGAGGGATTTTTAAACCCCGTGGCGAAAAAAAATTTTTTATTAAGAGAACTCCCTTCCGTGGACGAACTTTTAAGGTCGCCTCTTCTTAAAGAGGCGGCAAAGGGGTATTCCGCCTCTTTTATCGCGGACGCGGCCAGGGCCGTTATAGATGAGGCGCGCGCAGGGATTATCTCCGGTGGCGGCGAAAAAACGGGCGGGGAGTTAGCCGGACTGGTCATTAAAAAGATAGAGGAGATGATCGACGGCGGCATAAAAAGGGTCGTAAACGCCACGGGCACAATACTCCATACAAACCTCGGAAGGGCGCTACTGAGCGAAAGGGCCGTTAAAAAGGTTATAGAGGCCGGAAGTTTTTATACGAACCTCGAGTTCGACCTTGAAGAGGGGGCGAGGGGCGGTAGGGACAATTTCGCGGCCCTCCTCCTGAAGGGGCTTACCGGCTCAGAAGACGCCTCAATCGTCAACAACAACGCCGCGGCCGTCCTTTTAGCGCTCAATACCCTCGCCGAGGGCAAAGAGGTGCTCATCTCAAGGGGAGAGCTTATTGAGATAGGCGGCTCCTTCAGGCTCCCTGACATTATTAAGAAGAGCGGCTGCCTCTTAAAGGAGGTTGGAACGACAAACAGGACCCACCCCGAAGACTATTCAGACGCTATTACGGAAAATACCGCCCTTATCTTGAAGGCCCACAGGAGTAATTTCGACCTTAGCGGTTTTGTTAGGGAAGTAAGCCTGAAGGAGCTCGCCGCCATCGGGGACGCCCATAAAATCCCTGTGGTAGAGGACCTCGGCAGCGGCGCCCTTGTGGACCTCTCCAAATGGGGCCTGCCCAGAGAGCCGGTAGTGGGCGACAGGCTCAAGACCGGCGCGGCGTGTGTCACCTTCAGCGGCGACAAACTACTCGGAGGCCCGCAGGCCGGACTTATAGCGGGAAAAAAGGAGATAATCGGGAGGATAAGAAAAAACCCCCTGAAGAGGGCGCTCCGGTGCGACAAGCTCACCCTCACGGCCCTTGAGGAGACGTTAAAACTCTACCTCACCCCGGCGAATAGGCTCGCCGAAGACCTTCCGCTCCTTAAGATGATGACGAGGGATATTAAGGACATTGAAAAAGAGGCTTCGAGGGCGGCGGATATTTTAAGGGCATCTCTCGGAGAGGATTTTTCCGTGGCCGTACAGGCAGCGACGAGCGTTATAGGGGGAGGTTCTCTTCCGGGCCATAATCTACCCACAAGGGCCGTGGCCGTTACCCACAAGAAGCTCAGCCCTGAAGAGATTTTCTCGCAGTTCCTCAAAAAAGAACCCCCCGTAATCGGGAGGATAAAGAATGATAAATTCCTTCTCGACATGAGGACCGTTAAAAGGGCCGAAGATCTTTTAATTGACTCCGGGCCGCCCGCCAACAAAACCCCCCACGGGATAAGATGAGGAAATCTGTTTTTATAACCTTTATATTTCCCTTCTTTCTCGCTCTCTATCATATTTCCGTCCCCTTTCCGGTCCGGGCTGCTCAGACCCCGTCCGCCGCTAAAACCGTCTCAGGCAGGCCTACAATAGGGGAGACCTTTGACGGTGAAAGGACTACCTACGACATAGGCATATGGCTCTTCAGCAAAGTCGCCGTTGGCGAGTTGAGCTTTGAGAAGGAAGACGGGGGCTACCGGGTGACGCTCGTCGCCTATACCACCGGATTTGTGGACAGGGTCCTCCAGCACCGCCGAGACGTCTATACGTCGCACCTCAAGGAAGTGGACGGAGGAAAGAGGCTTATAACGCTTTCCTTTGAGAAGAGGGTGGACATAAACGGGAAGGTGAGGCGCGGCGTAACGGAGGTCGACTACAAGAGGCATATCATTAAATGGAGGAGCTGGGGAGGGGGCAAGGACGCGAGGAGCGGCGAAGACCCTTTCCCGGAGGGCATATACTGCGACGACCCTCTCGCCGCCTTCTATAACTTCCGTTACGGCGTATACGGCCCGGCCGAAGAGGGGAGGAGTTACATGATATATACCTTCCCAAAAAAGAAGAAGGTCTCGGAGATCGCCTTGAGGATTATAACGCGCAGGGAGTTTGAGGAGAGGACGGCCCCCTATCCGCCCCCTTCGTACTTTCTCGCCGACGCGAAACTCGACAGGGAGGTCTTCGGCTCAGGTTCGGGCAGGGTCGAGATATACTTTACGAAGAAACTCCTGCCGCTAAAGGCCGTGGCAAAGGATATCGCCTTCTTCGGCGACGTCCGCGGGCTCTTGAGGGGGTATAATTTTGGAGCGGGCAGAGGGGACGCTTCAGTTGAAGTTAAAGGTGCGATAGATTCGACGGGTGGAGCAGGGCGATAAGGAGATACGCTTTAGTCAGGCGGAGTGGTTTTTATGTGGTGAATGAAACCTTTTTAAAACCGGCTCCTCTTCCTCCTCGACACCTGGCCCGCTATCCATCCGATGAAAAATACAAAGCCTCCGGCGAGGAAGTAGATTATATTCCTTTTCCAGAAGAGGCGCTTGATATCCTGCTTCAGACTCTCGTTCTCGGCGACGAGCCCGGTATTTTCCTTCTTTAACTTGTCGCGCTCGCTTACGACCTTTATGACGTCGCCTGAATCCTCGACAAGTTTATTATATTTACCTGTCATTTGCTGAAGCTGTCTGTTTAATTTGTATATCCGGCCGTCCCTATCGCTCAAACTCTTCTCAAGTTTCTTTATGGCGCCCTTGTGAAGAACCTTTTCGGATTGAATCTCTTTTTTAAGGGCCGCTCTTTCCATGTTGAGTTTCTCCAACTCACCCTTCAGCTTCTCTATCTTTCTCTTGAGCCCTGCTATTATTATTGGTTTCGGGGTCTCGGCGGTAATATACCGCTTAAGCGCCCAGCCTTCCTTGCCGTCCTGAGTCTTGACCCTGTAATAATCACCGGCTTCCTCAAGGACGTCCACAGGCGTGCCGGTTTTGAGCGTCTTGACGATCCTGTAGTCGCCCCCCGCCCCGCTCCTCATTGTAATGATCAGTTTGTCGGAGACGTATTGAGTCCCGGCGTAGACAAATACCGGCGAGGTCATTATGAGGATGAAACCAAGAACAATGAAAGAAAGGATTAGTTTAAAGTTCCTTTTTATATTCAAACCGTAGCCTCCAGACGAGAATGGTTTATTTTAAATAAACTACCATGGAAAATATGGAGAATATAAAACAATTGCGTGGTTTTGTAAAGGGGGGGG
>JBHHVI010000077.1:0-7248 GCA_046754225.1 Thermodesulfobacteriota bacterium
AGAAGGCGGGGTTTAAGGGGTTTTAAAGGGGGCGGCAATTATATGAGCGGCGCTAATGAATTCTGGATAGAAGAGGAGGAAATGGAGGATATTCACAAGGGATACCTGATGACCCTTGAAACTTCTCTCGACGCCATCGTCTCCGTTGACAACAAGGGCATTATAAGGGTATGGAGCCGGGCGGCTGAGCGGACCTTCGGGTACTCGAAGGAAGAGGCCCTGGGCAAGCCCGTAGAGATGATTATACCGGAGGAATACATGGAGAGGCACAGGGAGGGGTTTAAAAGGTTCGCCTCCACGGGCAAGGGCGGGTTCATAGGCAATGTCATGGAGGTGGAGGGGCTCAGGAGGGACGGCTCGTTAATCCCGCTTGAGTTGAGTCTTTCCGCCCTTAAGATCAACGGGTGGTGGGCCACGGCTGTCTTAAGGGATATCTCCGAGAGGAAAAAACTCGAAGACGAACTCAGCAGGAGGCTCGAAGAGACGGAGAGGATAAATAAAGTTATGGTGGGAAGGGAGATAAAGATGGGAGAGATGAAAAGAGAGATAAAGAGGCTGAAGGCTATCATCGAAGCCGGGGAAGCCGGGGAAGCCGGGCAAAAGGACTGAAAGGGATGGCATGGAATATCTGAAGGATGATAAGGGGGCAATTGGGGCGTTAGGGTCTCTTGAAAGAGAACTCGATGAGACGAAGGAGAGGGCGGCCGAACTCGAGGAGACGCGAAGGGCCATGCTCTACCTCCTCGAAGACGTGAACGAGGTTAACAAGACTGTAGAAAGCAGCAAAAGAGAGATAGAGGCCATCTTCGACGTCATCGATTCCCCCATATTGATACACGACCACGAGATGAGGATATTGAGGTGCAACGAGGCCTACAGGATGGCCGCCGGCATTCCATACAGGGAGCTATTGGGCAAAAGATATTACGAGGTCTTCCCCGTTACCGACGAACCGGGTGAAGGGTGCCTCAGGAGCATGGAGGGGGCGCGCGCGGGGATAGGCGCGAAGGAGATAGTCCATGTAGAGCCCCTCGGCAAGTTATACAGGGTCAGGTCATACGCCATGGAGACGGCTTCGGAATACGGCGAGTTTCTCCACATTATGGACGACGTGACCGACGAGGAGAGGGGCAAGGAAAAGGAGAGGCAACTCTATGAACTGAGCGTCAAGATGGCGGAGAATGTGGGCCTGGATTACAGGCTTGATGAGATATGCGGGACTGTGGTCAGTCTCGGCTTTCATGTTTCGTGGATCGGGAAGCTTGACGAAGGGACGGGGCAAATCGTAAGGAGGACCTCCGTGAAGGCCCCGGATATCTCCTGCGATTGTGCCTGCCTTACCGACCCTTCCGTCAGTGAAGGCCCGGCGATGGAGGCCGTAAAGACCGGGAATTTTAAGGTGGTGAATAATATATTATGTAATGAGGCCTCCATGCCTGACGGCGCCCATGGTGCCGACCTGCGTTGCTCTACCGCCGCCTTCCCCATAAAGGACGGTGAAAAGGTACTGGGTGTATTGAACGTATGCGTGAGGGGGGAGGGCTTCCCGGAAGGGGAGGTTCCGTTTTTAAAGACCTTTTCAGGGCAGGTATCTTCCTACATAAAGAACGCCATACTCTTTAAGGAGGTGAGGGAGTACGCGGAGAGGGTGAAAAAAGAGATGGAACTCAATAAAACCCTCCTCGACCTGTCAGAGGCGACCTTCAAGACCACCAACCTCGATATTTTCATGGAGAAGGCAGTAGGATGCGTAAGGAGGATAACGGACTGCGACACGGTACTCTCGTACCTCTGGGACGTGGAATCGAAGGTCATGAGGCCGGCCCAGTTCGACGGGCTCGGTAAGGCGGAGGTCCCGCTCTTCGCCACAGAGCCTTTCGACATGAAAAGGCCGGCCTTCCTGGCAGAGGCGTTCAGGAAGAGGACCGTGACGGTTGTCAGGAAAGATACCCCCGGAGGAGAAGAAGCCGGGACCCTGTTGAAGTTTTTCCAGAGGTACTCCCCGGAACTCGCCACACTCGTCGTTATTCCCCTTGTGGGAAAACTCCACAACCTCGGGCTTCTCGCCCTCGTTTACGGCGCGGCTAACCCAAAGGCGGGACGCGATATCCTTGAAAGCGAAAGGCGTCTGAAGCTCGGCATAGCCAATCAGGTCTCAACGGCCCTCGAAGAGGCGAGCCTCTACAGGGAATCGGTAAACCAGACGATGGAACTGTCGCACAGGATAAAGACCATAGAGATAATGCACGAGATCGATAAAAAGGTACTCTCCACACTCGAGTCTCAGGAGATACTCGATATAGCCACCTCCATGATACCGAAGATTATCACATGCGATCGCGCCACCGTCATAATCGTCGACAGGGAAAAGAAGGGTTTTACTTTCAAGGCCGGTGTTGGGGATGGGTTTACGGCAAGGGGGAGGACCGTGCCCTTCAGGCTCGCAAAGGCCTCGGATATATTGAAGACCCACAGCCCCCAGTACATACCGGACCTGAAGGCGATAAAAGACCCGCTCCTGCTTGAAAAGAGCCTCGTGAAAGAGGGCTTCAGGTCGGTCCTGAGGATGCCCGTAATAGTTAAGGGGGGGGTTGCCGGGGTCCTCTGCCTCGGGAGCAGAACGCCTTCGGCCTTTGACGCGAGGGACCTTTCCACCCTCGAACGGCTCGCCTCCCACATAGGTACGGCCCTTGAGAACGCGAGGCTCGTAGGCGACCTCGAGGACCTTTTCATAGGCACGGTAAAGGCCCTCTCCAACAGCATAGACATTAAAAGCCCCTGGACCATGGGCCATTCCGAGAGGGTCACTGAAATCGCGCTTGAGATCGCGAAGAGGATGGGGGTCGAAGGTGAGGAACTTAAAAATTTTCAGATAGCCGGGCTCCTGCACGATATAGGGAAACTCTCCACCTATGAGGACATATTGAACAAACCGGGAAGACTCACCGACGAGGAGTTCTCCCTGATACGCCAGCACCCCGAGAATGGCGCCGAGATACTCGAACCCATAAAACAACTCAAGAGCGTTATCCCAGTGGTAAGATATCACCACGAGCATTTTGACGGCCGCGGCTATCCCGAAGGGCTCAAGGGCGAGGATATTCCATTCTTTGCGAGGATACTCGCCGTAGCGGACACAGTCGACGCCATGAGCTCCGACAGGCCCTACAGGAAGGGAATGTCCATGGACGTTATCGTGGAGGAGCTTAAAAGGTGCGCGGGTACGCAGTTTGACCCGCTGGTGGTGGACGCCTTTACGATGACCAATCCATGACAGGCTGGCCCGGGGGAGGAAGGCGACTCTAAAAGGGGGCAACCGGAGGCATGGCCGGTCTCAAATTTTTTTCTTGTTTGGATGGCAAGTTGGGTGGTTAAAGGAATTTCAGGGCCGCCACGGCGGCCTTTATTACGTTGTCCTCGCCCTTTTTGAGCGCCCCGGCCTTTATGGCCCCGCCTCCGCACCTGTTTATCACTCCCGTAATACACCCCCCCTCAAGGGCCATTGACGCGGTGACGGTGAGGAGCGTGGCCGACTCCATCTCGTAGTTAAGGACGTTTAACCTCCGCCACTCCTCCGTCGAACCCTTGAACCTCTTTATCGTGTATTTTCGGAAGGAGTCCGTCCGCTCCTCGCCCTGGTAGAAGGTGTCCGACGACGCGGTGACGCCCGTATGGAAAGTAACCTTCGCGGCCTTTGCCCCTTTTACAAGGGCCTTTAAGACCCTGTAACTTGACACCGCCGGGTACTCGATGGGCGCGTAATGGGTGGAAGCCCCGTCGAGCCTTACCGAGGCCGTGGTGATGACTGAGTCGCCGACCCTTATGCTCTCCTGTATGGCCCCGGTGGTGCCCACCCTTATGAAGGTCTTTACGCCGAGGCGCGCGAGTTCCTCGACAGCGATAGAGGTGGAGGGGCCTCCTATGCCCGTAGAGGTAACGACGACGGGGCGAGTGCCCATGTAAGAAAGGTACGTGGTGAACTCCCTTTTAGAGGCGACGAGCGAAGAGGTGCCTTTGTAAGCGGAGGCGACCCTTTCGGCGATCTTGGCGGTCCTTGCCGGGTCTCCGGGAAGCAGCGCCACAGAAGCGCCCCCTAAATCATTTTTAGTAAGGTCGAGATGGTAGACTTTTTTCATTGTCTTTACGGGAAGTTAAGTTTGTGCCTTTTTTACGTATATCTTTATGGTACTGTCAGTCCCTTCCTCTATACCGAGGACTACGTTGCCCGTGGACTCCGCCCATAGGGGCAGGTCCTTTTTGGATACGGGGTCATCGGTAAGGACCTCGAGGACCTCTCCCGCGGCCATCCCCTCAAGCTCGAGGGCCGCCTTTACGGACGGCATGGGACAGTTGAGCCCCCTCGCGTCGAGAATCCTGTCGGCCTTGAATTCCGCCATCGTCAAAAACTACCTTTTGATTTTTTTCTTGAAAAATAGTAGATATAGTTTGGCCGGGCGCGCCGGTACCTATATAATACATTATAAAAAATACAATCTTCAAGGCCAATGTTGGTAAATATGATATAATCGGAAAAAAATATGTGTTTCGTGGGGAGGTTTTTTTATGCGTAAGATTTTAGCCGCCTTTTTATTCGTTTTTCTTTTTGCCGGTTCTGCTTCAGCCTTGAGGATGGAGGACGTGGTGAGGATAACTCCCGGGGAAGTGATGGCGGAGGTTGAAAGAGGCGAAAAGGTCCTTATAGTCGATTTAAGGTCACGGGGGGCATACAGGTCAAGCCCGATAAGGATAAAAGGGGACTTGAGGATAGCGCCCGACGAACTGGAGGGGAAACTTTATACCCTTCCCATGTCCGGGGAGATTATCACCTATTGTACGTGACCCAACGAGGCCTCGAGCGCAGGTGCTGCGCTCTTTCTCATGAGAAACGGTTTTCAGAACGTAAAGGCCCTCAGGGGCGGTCTCGACGCCTGGGTGAAGGCCGGCGGGCCGGTGGAGAGGAAATAATTTTTTATTAGGTGAATCTTTCTCTTGGTGGATTTTATGGAGAGGCGGGACAAAAGATGCTCAGATACCTGAGTGCCGGAGAATCTCACGGAAGGTGCCTTACGGCCATTGTCGAAGGCATGCCTTCGGGCGTGAAACTCTCAAAGAAAGAGATAGACGGGGACTTAAAGCGCAGGCAGTCTGGGTACGGGCGCGGCGCGAGGATGAAGATAGAAAGCGACTCCGTGGAGATAACCTCGGGGGTGAGGCATGGCCGTACCCTGGGTTCTCCCGTGGCCCTCCTTATAGAGAACCGCGACTGGGAGAACTGGAAAGAGGCGATGTCAGTTGAAGAGGTACGCGGCCGGGTGGATGGCCGGAAGGTTACAAGGCCGCGGCCGGGCCACGCCGACCTCGCCGGCGGGTTAAAGTACGCTCATAAGGACCTGAGGAACATCCTCGAACGCTCAAGCGCCCGCGAGACCGCCGCGAGGGTCGCCGCAGGCGCTGTGGCCAAGGCCCTCCTCCGTGAGTTCGGCATATCGGTCTGTAGCTGGGTAGAGGAAATAGGCGGCGTTAAGTGGAGTCCCTCCCGGCCCTCCAGTCATGAGACCCTTTTTAAAAGGGCGGAGTCCTCGGCCGTGAGATGCCCCGACAAGAGCGCTACGGAGAAGATGAAGAGGAGGATAGACAGGGCCAGGAAGGACGGGGACAGCCTCGGGGGGATCTTTACCGTTATGGTCACGGGCGTACCGCCGGGCCTTGGAAGCCATGTCCAGTGGGACAGAAAACTCGACGGAAGGCTCGCCGGCTCTCTTATGAGCATACAGGCCATAAAGGGCGTGGAGGTGGGCGCCGGCTTTGCCGTGGGGGAATTGCCGGGCTCCAGGGTCCATGACGAAATTTTTTATACGGGGAAAAGAGCGGGTTCCGCGCTTAAGGGTTACTGGCCCCGCGCCCCCCGTTTTTACAGAAAGACCAATAACGCCGGCGGCATAGAGGGGGGTATGTCCAACGGCGAGGCGATAGTCTTAAGGGCGGCAATGAAGCCTATTCCCACGCTGTATCAGCCGCTGCGTTCAGTGGATATAGACTCAAAAAAACCCTTTACCGCCAGCGTTGAGAGGTCCGATATATGCGCCGTGCCGGCGGCCGCGGTAGTCGCCGAAGCGGCGGCGGCCTTTGAGATTGCCGGGGCCTTCCTCGAAAAATTCGGCGGCGACGGGGCGGGTGAGATAAAGAGGAATTATCTGGGCTATTTAAGTCAGATTGCCCGCTTTTGATTTTTAGCCCGCCTTTCCATCTCAAACCCTTTTTATGGTTAATATTCTCCTTACAGGTTTTATGGGCACGGGAAAGACCTCCGTCGGCAAAAGGCTTGCCCGTCTTCTGGGCCTTGAGTTCCGCGACCTCGACGACCTTATAGAGGCGGAGGCCGGCATGACTGTAAAGGATATCTTCTCCGAGTTCGGTGAAGGGTATTTCAGGGCCGTGGAGAGGAAGACCGTTAAAGACCTGACCGATGGCGCCTTCGGCTCCGGCCTTGTAGTCTCCTCGGGCGGCGGGACCGTGGCCGACGTTGGCAGCAGGGCGCTTTTAAGGGGATGGGCGGCCGTAATATGCCTCGAGGCCTCGGTGGACGAGATATTGAAGAGAGTGGGCGCGGGCGCCGGGCGGCCCCTTTTAATGGGGAAGGAAAAGAGGCGGGGGGTGGAAAAACTCCTTAAAGAGAGGGCGGCGGCCTACGACGACTGCGACTTGAAAGTGGACACAACCTCAAAGACCATTGACGAGGTCGTAAGGGTCATAGAGGCTTTCCTGAAGAAAAAAGGTCTTGTCGGAAAATAAGACGGTTTCAGCCTCCTTTGGAAAAAATACCCTGAATCCCCAATTTTGTAAGCCGCCTTACAGTTTTTCACCGGCTCTTTCCGTATACTCATGATAAATTTTCCTTTGAGGCTGAATGTTTTTTCCAACCATGAGACCCCATGTATTTTAGGCCCCGCAATATAAGGCGATAGACGGCGGGGCCCGGGGTTGATTTTCTCCGAAAGGGTGATAGAATCCAGGAATAAGACTTTCAGGAAAGGAGGATGGCGCCTGCCGCCGCTTTGCAAGGGGTCTGTAAGGCATAACGTAACCTTAAACTTAAAATAAAAAAGGAGAGAGATAGATGAAGAAGAGGATGAGCCTTTTAATAGCTTTGCTCGCATTTGTAATGTTTGCCGCTACAGCCTGTAATATGCCGATGCATCAAAAGAACCCGTGCTCCATGAAGAACCCCTGCGCGACGAACCCCTGCGC
>JBHHVI010000078.1:0-6960 GCA_046754225.1 Thermodesulfobacteriota bacterium
TAGTCGATGACGAGCTCAACATAAGGGAGCTCTTGAAGCATGTCCTTCAGGACTACTGCGAGGTCCTTTCGGCCTCCAACGGCCCGGAGGCTATTGATATTGTAAGGTCAAGTAACGTTGACCTCGTCCTGCTTGACCTGATGCTCCCGGGAATGGACGGCATGGAAGTGCTTGAGAAGATTAAGAGAATAGAGCCGCAAACGGGCGTGATAATCATATCGGCGGTCAACAGCGCCCCCGGCGCGGTAAGGGCCCTGAAAAAAGGCGCCTATGACTACGTGACCAAACCCTTTGATAACGAGGACCTCCTGAGCGCGATTAACAGGTACATGGAGACGACCCAGTTGAGCCGTGAGGTAACGTATCTCAAGGAAGAGCTCAAGGAGTACTCTTACTGCGAGATAATCGGCAAGTCAAAGTCGATGAAAAATCTCTTTGAGGTTATAGAGAAGGTGAGCGGAAGTTCAACAAGCGTACTCATAACAGGTGAGAGCGGGACAGGCAAGGAGCTCGTGGCGAGGGCCATTCAGGCGAGGGGCGACAGGCATGACAAGCCTTTTGTGGCCGTAAACTGCGGGGCCGTGCCCGGAGAGCTCATGGAGAGCGAGCTCTTCGGCCATGAAAAGGGGGCCTTTACAGGCGCCCACGCCCGCAAAATCGGCAAATTTGAGTACGCCGAAGGCGGTACGGTATTCCTTGACGAGGTCTCGACTCTGCCCATGCAGCTACAGATAAAACTCTTGAGGGTCCTTCAGGAAAAGACCTTTGAAAGGGTGGGCGGGGTGAGGTCCATAAAAGTCGATGTGAGAATTTTAGCGGCTACAAACATAGACCTCGAAGCGGCGGTGAGAAAGGGTTTGTTCAGGAAAGACCTTTACTACAGGCTCAATGTGGTCCCCATAGAGCTTCCTCCTCTGAGATCCAGAAGTGAGGATATACCTCTTCTTGTGCGTCATTTTCTCGAAAAGAGCAGTAAGAAATGCAATAAAAAGATAACCGGTATCACGCCTGACGCCATGGAGGCGCTCTGTAACTACTCGTGGCCCGGAAACGTCCGTGAGCTTGAAAACCTTATAGAGAGGGTTGTGGTCCTCGCGGGGCAGGGGGGCGCCATAACTTTCAATGACCTGCCCGTTGAGATTATATACCCTGAAACAGAGTCCCTGAAGCGTGATGGGGAGACGGATTTCCGGGAGGCCCTTAGGAATTTTGAAAGGGATTTCATCATCGGGGTCCTCGAAAGGACCAACTGGAACAGGAACGAAGCGGCAAGGGTAATGAAGGTGCACAGGAACACCCTTCTGCTTAAGATGAAGGCACTCGGCATAAGGGAGCACCCCAGCCCCTTTAAGTTTCATACCCATTAAACCCCGGCCCCCCCGCAAGGTCATTCTCCGCATACCCTTTTTCCACCATATCCTCATATTACTGCAGCCGTCTGAATTTCAGAAAAAAAGCCCCTTGATAAAATGGGAGCCTGAAAAGACCCCTTCCGCCCGTCTGCCTTTATCTTATAAGGCCGGGCCGGTGGTTTAAGTGAAAATCTAAATTGCAAAAGGGTGTATATTATGTTATGTATCTTTTGTATAATTAAGCTGTTAAGGCCTTTATGGTTTGACCTGCCGGCCATAGAAAAAAGCGCGGTATTGAGTTTATCAGCGCGTGGTTTTTTAGCCGGATACTTTTTTTCAGGGAGCGACTTTTAATGTCCGGACATTCAAAATGGGCGAATATAAAGCACAAGAAGGCCCGTAGCGACGCCAAAAGGGGCAAGGTCTTCTCCAAGCTCGTAAAGGAGCTTACGGTGGCGGCCAGGATGGGCGGCAGCGACCCGGCGGGCAACCCCCGCCTCAAGGCCGCCATAGACAAGGCGAAGTCCGAGAACATGCCTTCCGACAATATTGAGAGGGCCGTAAAAAAGGGCGCCGGGGAGCTCGATGGTGTAACCTATGAAGAGGGCGTCTATGAGGGTTACGGCCCGGGCGGAGTCGCCGTGCTCGTCGAATATATGACGGACAACAGGAACAGGACCGCTTCAGACGTGCGCCACCTTTTTTCGAAGTTCGGGGGGACTCTCGGCCAGAACGGCTCCGTTCAGTGGATGTTCGAGAAGAAGGGTTTTTTCACTTTCAATATTAGCGCTATGTCAGAGGAAAAACTCATGGAAACTGCCATTGAGGCCGGGGCCGATGATGTGGAGACAAACCCCGATGACGGCGTGTACGAGGTCTATGCAGCGCCTGATGCCTTTCATGAGGTAAGATCGGCCCTTGACGCAGCGGGCCTCAGCCCGGAGCAGGCGGAACTGACAATGATTCCCAAGACAACGGTAATGGTTGAGGGTAAGGTTGCCGACAGGGTCCTTACGCTCCTCGATGAGCTTGAAAACCACGATGATGTGCAGAACGTCTACGCCAACTTCGACATTTCCAGTGAGGATATGGACAGGATCGCGTAGGCCCCATGGTATTATGTTGACATGAGAGGTGGGAGTAAGTTTTACTCCCGGAGTATTAAAACCCTCAGGGCCCGCCCACCGGGCAAAGAAGCGGAATCTTATTGAAGATACTCGGCATAGACCCGGGCAGTATCGTAACAGGATACGGCGTTGTCCGTAAAGACGGGCGCGGCCGCCTTACACATTTATGCGACGGCGAGATAAGGCCTGAGCCCGGCGTGCCTCTTCCTGAGCGGCTCCTCGTGATATCGGATGCCATTAAGAGGGTAATCGATGACCAGACCCCCGACGCCGTCGCCATTGAATCGGTCTTTTTCGCCAGGAACGCGAGGAGCGCCATTACCCTCGGCCATGCCAGGGCCGTACCGCTCCTCTCGGCGGCCTCATCGGGCTTGAAGGTATTCGAATACGCCCCCAGGAGCGTTAAACTCACGGTAACGGGATACGGTAACGCCACCAAGGAGCAGGTGCAGAAGATGGTGGGGATACTTTTAAATATCACGCAGACGCCTGGTCCCGACGCGGCCGACGCCCTTGCCGTGGCCATTTGCCATATCCATAGCTCCGGCATGGGAATAGAGCCGTTAATGAAGCGCAACTCAAAGAGGCGTATTAAAGCCATTTAACGGGAAAACCGCCTTTTTATCCCATGTTTATCCCATATTCAATGTTTATCCCGTATTCAATGTTTATCCTATGATAGCCCATCTAAACGGTACTCTTGTAATGAAGACAACGGAGCTGGCCGTAGTCGACGTCAGCGGCGTGGGCTACGAACTCGCCATACCCCTTTCAACGTACACCGGGCTCCCGGCCCTTAATCAGCCCGTAACCCTTAACGTACACACATACCTTAAAGACGACTCAATACAGCTGTACGGTTTTCTTACAACTCGGGAGAAGGCGCTATTCCGTCTCCTTATAAGCGTATCAGGGATAGGACCGAAGCTGGCCCGTAACATACTTTCAGGCATGGCCGCCGATGATATCGTGAACTCCATAGCGGAGGGCGACAGGAGGAGGCTCGGCTCCATACCGGGCGTTGGCAGGAAGGGTACGGAGAGGATGATACTGGAGTTAAAGGACAGGGTTCACGTGCTCGGCGCCCCCGCCCGTCAGGCTGGCGGCGCAGAGGCGTCGGGGACGGCCCTTAATGACGCCCCTCTCGACGATGTAATCTCGGCGCTCAACAACCTCGGTTACAGGCCGGCGCTCTCCGAGGACGCGGCGAGAAAGGCCGTAAACAGCCTAAAGGGGGCCTTCGGGTTTGAGGAACTATTTAAAGAGGCCCTGAAGACACTTTCAACGTCAATGAGATGATCTTTTAATATAAACAGTAAAAGCAGAGTGTGATGAGCGACAAGGATACAATGCCCATAAAGACGGCCGACGACGAGGGGTTTGAAACGACCCTTAGGCCGAGGACCCTTGACGGCTTTATAGGCCAGGAAAAGCTCAAGGAGAATCTTGAGATTTTCATCGAGGCCGCCAGGGCGCGGGGCGAGCCCCTGGACCATGTCCTCTTCTACGGCCCCCCGGGCCTCGGCAAGACCACTCTCGCCCATATTATGGCCAATGAACTGGAGAGCCACATAAGCACCACCTCGGGGCCCGTCGTCGAGCGCTCCGGGGACCTCGCGGCGATACTCACCAACCTTGAGAAGCGCGACGTACTGTTTATAGACGAGATACACAGGCTCCCGAGCGTCGTGGAGGAGATGCTTTATCCGGCCATGGAGGACTTTCATATTGACATAATGATAGGCGAGGGGCCGTCGGCGAGGTCCATGAGGTTAGATCTTCCGGGTTTCACCCTCATAGGGGCCACCACGAGGGCGGGGCTCTTAACCTCTCCGCTCCGTGACAGGTTCGGGGTGATGATGCGCTTTGATTTCTACACCCCCGGAGAGTTAACGGTAATCGTCAAGAGGTCCGCTTCCATATTAGGTGTGAAGATAACCCCCGAAGGGGCCAACTCCATAGCCTCGAGGTCGAGGGGGACGCCGCGTATCGCCAACAGGCTTTTAAGGAGGGTAAGGGACTTTGCCGAGGTGAGGGCCGACGGCGTGGTCACCGGGGAGGTGGCCATAGAGGCCCTTTCCATGCTTGAGATCGACTCGAAGGGTTTTGACAAGATGGACAGGCGTATCCTTACGACCATTATAGACAAGTTCGGCGGCGGCCCAGTGGGCATAGGCACACTGGCCACGGCCCTGCAGGAGGAGAAGGACGCCATAGAGGACCTCTACGAGCCTTACCTCATTCAAGAGGGTTTCATCAACAGGACCCCCAGGGGGAGGGTGGCCACGGAGACAGCCTATAATCACGTGGGAAGGCTCTTCGCCGGCGAGGATAAAAGAACGGATGATCAGCGAAAATTGTTTTAATCTTTCAATATGAAGAATTTTTCCGCCCCGAATAAAAGCGGCATGGGCGCCCGCGGCCGCGGCCAAAAAGACCCCGGCGCTAAAAAGAAGGGGCGCGTAAAAAAGATCCTCGTCCACATGTGCTGCGGCCCCTGCTCCATCTACCCCCTTAAGGTTATCATGAAGGAAGAGGCCGAGATAACGGGTTTTTTCCATAACCCCAATATCCATCCCCTTTCCGAGTTCCGTTCAAGGCTCGGGGCGGTAAAAAAGCTCTCCCGACTCATGGGCCTCGATGTTATTTATGACGAAGAGTACAGGCCCACGTCTTTCATAAGGAACGTAAAAATCCTTACAGGGAAAGACGCGGGGGAGGCGAAAAGACCGCCCTTCGCCGAACGGTGCGCCTACTGCTACTCAAGCCGTCTTGAGGAGACGGCACGCGCCGGCTTCGAGCTGGGTTTCGACGCCTTCACCACCTCGCTCCTTTACAGCAAATACCAGAACCACGCGGATATAGTGAGCCGGGGCTTTGAACTGGAAAAAAAATACGGCGTGGAATTTTTCTACCGCGACTTTAGAGGGGGCTGGTATGAGGGTATTAACGAGTCCCGCGCCCTCGGCCTTTACAGGCAGAAGTACTGCGGATGCATATACTCGAAGATAGAGCGCGATGAAGAGAAGAGGCTCAGGAAAAGGCTCAAAGAGGAGCGAAAAAAGTTAGGTAAAGCTTGTGGTTGAGGATTTTGTTTGATATTGATTACCATGCTTGTTTGCAGGGTCTCTTAAGGCCTTTTATTGTGAAACCATACCGGCTGCGGCCGAAGTTTAATAGTATCCTATGAAGAGGCTTACCGTAGAGGTCTTAAAAGGGCTCCCTGTCCACGGCCAGGCCGTGGAGATAGTCGAGCGTAAGGGCGTGGGCCACCCCGACTACATATGCGACGCGGTTATGGAGAGTATCTCCGTTGCTTTGAGCAGGGAGTATTTGAAGCATTTCGGGACGGTGCTCCACCATAATGTTGATAAGGGCCTTCTCGTCGCGGGAAGCGTGGAAAAATTTTTCGGCGGCGGCAGGGTCTTAAAGCCAATGGAATTCATCATCGGCGACCGCGCGACATTCAAGGCCGATAACGTAAAAATCCCCGTAAAAGATATTGCCGCGGCCGCGCTTTACGAGTGGTTCAAAAAAAACCTTCCAAATGTCAATCCTCAAAAAGACGTTTTGGCCAGGGTCGTACTCCAGCCGGGCTCCGAGGAACTTAAGGATATATTTTCAAGGCCCGGCGCGTTGAGGGCGGCGAACGACACGAGCGCCGCCGTTGGTTACGCCCCCATGTCTATTACGGAGAAGGCCGTCTTCGAGACGGAGCGCTTTATAAATTCCCCGGCCTTTAAGAAGATTTTTCCCGAGACGGGCAGCGACGTAAAGGTGATGGGGGTAAGGAGGGGCAGGGCGCTCGATGTGACGCTGGCCTGTCCCCTTTCAGCAAGGCTCATAAAGTCCGAGAGGCAATATTTCGAGTGTAAGGGCAGGGTTACGAGGGCGGTAAGGGATTTTTTGGCGGACCTGCCATTTTCCGCCGTCACCCTCAATTATAACACCCTCGATAGGACCGGGGCCGGTGAAAAGGGCGCATACCTGACTCTTCTCGGCACATCGGCTGAGGACGCCGATTCAGGGCAGGTGGGCCGGGGAAACCGAGTAAACGGCGTCATTTCCCTGAACAGGCCCATGGGCACCGAGGCCGCCGCCGGCAAAAACCCCGTAAGCCACGTGGGTAAGATATATTCCATCCTCGCCAACAATATGGCGGGGGAGATACATAGGAGAATAGACGGCATAGAGGAGGTCTATGTGTGGCTCCTGAGCCAGATAGGCTCGCCCATAGACCGCCCGAACGAGGTTTATGTGAGGATAATCCCGGCGAAGGGTTTCACGATGAAAGAGGCTGAAAAGAGGGCCTCCGCCGTGGTGGAAGAATTTTTGTCGGAGATAGGGGTCCTGACTGCCGAGCTCTCAAGGGGAGAGCACCCCATATGCTGATTTTTTTGAGCAAGCCCTTTATCTGAGATTGAGGTTTTAACGGCGGCGTTTTCAAGGGGAGAGCATTTTATATGCAGATATAGTTGGTT
>JBHHVI010000079.1:0-6897 GCA_046754225.1 Thermodesulfobacteriota bacterium
TTGAACCCGCAACCTGCTGATTACAAATCAGCTGCTCTACCATTGAGCTACGCCAGCGTAATATTTATAATATTGCCGGTTTATAAATATTACAATGCGAAAAAGACGCACTTATAGACGCAATACGCCAAATTGAAACTTAATATATAGAACGAAAAACGATTGTTTGTCAAGGTCTTTTTGCGCCGGGCCGGGAAAACTTTTTTTTAAAAAGGCCGCGCGCGGCAAACCCGCCGGAAAAATCAGGGATTACTCCCGGGCCCGGCGCTCTCAAGGAGGTATCCCTCTATGAACCCGTCAAGGTCTCCCTCGAGGACGCCGTCGACGTTACCCACCTCTATGCCTGTCCTGTGGTCCTTGGCGAGCCTGTAGGGCTGGAGCACATAGGACCTTATCTGGCTGCCCCAGGCGATGTCGCGCTTGTCCTTGTGCAGGGACTCCATCTTCTTTTCCTGCTCCTTCAGTTTAAGCTCATAGAGCCTGGCGCGCAGTATCTTCATGGCCGTGGCCCTGTTCTTGTGCTGGCTCCTCTGGTTCTGGCACTGGACGACAATGCCCGTTGGAAGGTGCGTTATCCTTATGGCCGAGTCCGTCTTATTGACGTGCTGGCCGCCGGCGCCGCTCGCCCTGAAGGTGTCGACCCGGAGGTCCGCCTCGTTTATATCTATATCTATATCCTCTTCCACTTCGGGATAGACGAATACGGAGGCGAAGGAGGTATGGCGCCGGCTCGACGCGTCAAAGGGGGAGATCCGGACAAGGCGGTGCACGCCGGACTCGGCCTTCAGGTAGCCGTAGGCGTACTCCCCCTCCACCGTAAAGGTGACGCTCTTTACGCCGGCCTCTTCACCGGGCTGAAAATCCACGACCTCGGTCCTGTATCCCTTTGACTCGCACCACCTCTGGTACATCCTTAAGAGCATGGAGGCCCAGTCCTGGGCCTCGGTCCCTCCGGCCCCGGGGTGTATGGAGACTATGGCGTTTCTTATATCGTTGGCTCCGCCGAGCATCCTCTTTACCTCCTCGGCGGATATGGCGGACAGGGCCTCGGCGAGCTTTTCGGCCGCCTCGCCGGCCGACGCGCTGTCGCCGGCTTCCCCGGCAAGCTCAAGAAGAACGCCGGCGTCCTCGATGAGCGTGCCTATCTTCTTCATGGCATCGACAGACGCGGCCAGGACCGACTTCCTCTTCATAAGTTTACTCGATAGGGCCTGGTCCCCCCATACGCCGGGTTCGGTGAGGCGGGCCTCTATGCCCTTTAATTCCTTAAGGCGACCCTCATGGTCAAAGATAACCTCTCAAGTCCTCGAACCGCCTCTCAGCCTCTTTCACCTCTTCCTTGATTTCGTCAAACATCGTGAGCCTCCAAAAATTTTTTGAAAAACCTTAAACCCCGGCCTCTCTTCTTGCGCCCCCGCCCTCTCTCCTCATGCCGTAAAAACCTGTTAATATAAAGACAACTGACGCCGCCATGCATATATAGGCGAATATATCCCCGAAGCGAGTATAAAAGGTAAGGGGCCCCTTTTTAACGCCCACCCTCTCCACGATGAGCGCCCCCGTGAAGATGGCGCTCTTTTTACGCACCCTGCCCGCGGGGCCGACTACGGCGCTTATCCCCGTGTTGGCCGCCCGGAGCAAAAAGACCCTGTTCTCCACGGCACGCAGCGCCGCCATCTCAAAGTGCTGGTACGGGGCGGAACTCCGCCCGAACCAGGCGTCATTGGTTATGTTGACAAGGAGCCCCGCGCCGTTCTTTACAAAACGCCTCGTAAGATCGGGGAAGATGGCCTCGTAGCATATCACCGTCCCCACGGAGATATCGTTAAAGGTTAACGGGAGAGGGCCCGGACCAGCGGAAAAATCCCCCACGCCGGCGGTAAGCTTTTTTATGAAGGGAAAAAACCTCTTTAAAGGGACGTATTCGCCGTAAGGCACGAGGTGCACCTTGTCGTATCTGCCGAGGATCTTTCCTTTCCCCTGCCCTCCTTCAGGAGATATGAGGTAGGCGCTGTTATAAAGCCTTACTCCGCCGCCCTCAAGATTATATTCGAATGCCGGGCTCCCGGTCAACAAAAAGACTCCCGCTTCCACGGGGATTTTCATAATACTCTCTTTTTTCTCCCTATCCCCGCCGAGGTAAAAGGGCACGGCCGTCTCGGGCCAGACCACAAAGCGTGCGCCCCTGACCTTGGCGTCCCTTGTGAGCGCTCTGTATATCTCGATAGTCTTTTTCCGGTAGGCGGCGTCCCACTTTACGGACTGGTCTATGTTGCCCTGGGCGAGGGCCACAGTCACGCCCTTCCACTTGGATGCGGCCGCGGCCACCCCCTTTATCCTGAAGGCCCCGTAGGTAAGGACCATGATGATGAGTAGCGCCGTTATAACCGTCTCCTTCACCGGAACGCCATTCCCCTTTAAAAAAGACCTTACATGGAGGAAGATAAGGGCGTTTACGAGTATGATGATGAAGGAGAGGCCCCATACGCCCGTAATGTCCGAGACCTGTATTACAGTCAGAAACGGCACCTGCGAATAGCCGAGGTTCACCCATGGAAAACCCGTGAAGAGGTGAGAGCGCAGGTACTCGAGAGCGGTCCAGAGGACGGGGAGGAAAAAGAGCGTTTTTAGAGGGCATGAACCTCTAAACCTGAAAAAAAGTCCGAAAAGCCCCGGGTAGACGCCGAGGAAGGCCACGAGAAGGAGCATCACCGGTACGCTCGTGGCGAGGCCGAGCCCGCCGTAAAAGTGCATGGAGTTGACTACCCAGTAGACGGTGCCGAGAAAAAAGGTAAACCCGGCGAGAAAGGCGAGAAAAAAGGCCCTTACGGGCGAGGCCCCGTCAAGGGCGAGTAGCAGCGGGACAAAGGCCAGCCATGCAAGGGGCCAGAGACCAAAGGGGGCGAAGGAGAGTATGAGCAGGACCCCCGTAAGCAGGGCGGCGGAATATCTTTTTGTCATATTATAAATAAATAAAACCCTGGTATACGAGAAGCGTAAGGCCGAAGCCGAGGAGAGAGCCGAGAAATACCTCAAACCTCGTGTGTATACCTCCTAAAAGCCTCGAGTGGCTCACCATGAGGGCCATTACGAAGGAAAGGACGCATACGAGGGGGTTGAGGGTGATAAGCGTCAGGGACGTGAAAAGAGAGAAGGCGACTGCCGCGTGCCCGCTGGGGAGCCCCCCGTGCAGCGGCCTGCCCCTGCCTGTAGTCGCCTTCACGACGACTACCGCTATTAGAACGAGGAGAAGCGCTATTACGGCTATATGGCCCGAAAACTCTTCCATCCCCCTGAGCGCGAGGCCCGCCGGCTCGTTAAGGTGCCGGTTGAATATCATGTAAACCGTTATGGCCACGCCTATGGAGGCTATGAGCACGGCGCCGGCGGCGATGTCCTTTGTATTCTTGGCGATTATATTATGCTTGTCCTCGATGAGGTTCACCGCCTCCTCTATGGCGGTATTAAGCATCTCGGCGAAAAGGAGTATTACAATGGATATGGCGAAGAGGACGAACTCCACGATGGGGAGTTTCAGCAGGAGGCTCAGAACGAGGGCGGCCACGGCAAAGAGGTAGTGTATCTTTATGTGCTTCTGGGTCCTGAAGGCGTAGATGATGCCTTCTATGGCGCAGTTAAGACTGGCGAGCCAGCCCCTGGGTTTTATGACCTCGCCCTCTTTATCCATCCCTTACCTTCTTTTAAATGCCCGGACCCTACGCTCAAAGTGTACGCCCGCCCTTTTGAGGAGCCCGGCACGCCTTACGGCTTCAAGGAGGGCCGCCTCCTTTTCCTTCATCTTCGCCGACTGCCTGCCACCTCTTACATGGTCGTAGCCCAAGAGATGCAGGAGCCCGTGAACAGTGACCCTTGTAAGCTCCGAGTCCGCGCCGACTCCGTACTCTTTTGCCTGTGCGGCTACCTTTTCAGCCGATATAACTATATCGCCGAGGAGCTCGCGGTCGTCCATGGGAAAACTCAAGACGTCGGTGGTCCTGTCGATCTTACGGTACATCTTATTCAAGCTCCTCATCTCGGCGTCATTGGTAATGAGGACGCTTACCTCGCATTCGGGCCGGCCCACGGCCTTGAGGGAGAGCTTCAATACGGCCCTTATGAGCCTTACCCTGCCGCTCCTTACTCTGTCGGTTACAAGCACAATGGGCGGCATATTTATACGCGCCCCCTGAAAAAATCCACGGCCCCGTCAGGCGTCTTCTTCACCGGCGCCCCTCTTCCTCTTCTTCACTTCGCCCCTCTCAAAGGCCTTTATCACTTCCTGGACAAGGGGGTGGCGCACCACGTCGGCCTCGCTGAAGTTGACGAACTCTATGCCGTCCACCTTTTTAAGTATCTTCTGCGCCTCTATGAGCCCCGAGGGCTTGGCAAGGGGGAGGTCTATCTGCGTTATGTCCCCTGTAATCACCGCCCTGGAGTCGAAGCCGAGCCTCGTTAAAAACATCTTCATCTGCTCGATGGTCGTGTTCTGCGCCTCGTCGAGGATTATGAAGGAGTCGTTAAGTGTCCTGCCCCTCATAAAGGCGAGCGGCGCCACCTCTATAATACCCCTCTCAAGGAGTTTTTCCACCCTCTCGTAATCCATCATATCGTAGAGGGCGTCGTAGAGGGGTCTCAAATAGGGGTCCACCTTGGCCGTAAGGTCTCCGGGCAGGAAGCCGAGCCTCTCGCCCGCCTCCACGGCCGGCCTCGTGAGGATTATCCTGTCCACCGCCTTCGTCGTAAGGGCGTTTACGGCCATCGCCATGGCGAGGTACGTCTTGCCCGTGCCCGCAGGCCCGATGCCGAATACCATGTCGAACTTCCTTATGGCGTCTACGTATATCTTCTGTGTTATGCTCTTGGGGGAGATTACCTTCTTTTTAAAGGATATGTAGGCGGTGTCCGTAAAGACGTCGGCGATACTCACGTCTTTATTCTTCGAGGCCATCCTTATGGCGTAGTCGAGGTCGTGGGGGTAGAGGGGGTAGCCCCCTTCAAGGAGGGCGTAGAGTTCAAGGAGGAGCTTTTTGGCCACCTCCACCTTGCGGGCCCCGCCCTGAATGGTGACGAGGCTTCCGCGCGTGTCTATCTCCACGCCCAGCTTCTTTTCAAAGACCCTTGTGTTAGAGCCCCCCTCGCCGAAGAGCCTCATGGCGAGACCGTTGTCCTCAAAGGTTATCTGCTCTGTTACGGTACTCTTTTTCTTATTGAGAGCCGTCTTTTGGGTCATCTCTTATTATTTTAATTTTTACGGGTTGAATTCCCGGATCCCTGAGGCGCGGCAATCCATATGGAAATCCGGGTGCCCTCCGCCTAAAGCGGCGTGGCTTGTTTTAAAAAGACCCGGCATGGAATTGCCGGGCATGATTTCATATTAAAGTCTACCATAACAACGGTTTTTTTACAATTGGCGGGGCCTTGCTATTAAGGCCTTATAAGACCGCACCTCTCTGCGACGTATGTGGAGCGGCATTCAGGCTTTTGCCCTCGAAACAACAAAAAGGCCCCTCAGGGGCCTTTTTGTTGTTCTTCAGGATGTATCAGAGAGTTTTAGTTTTAATTAAGTATATTAAAGAGAAGCCGCCTCCTGCATAAAGGCGCCCCTGTCTTTTTCCGTTCTCTTTGGAACAAGCCCCTTCAACTCCCAGAGAGAGGGCTGTTTTATAATCTTCTGGATAAGCCTGTGGTTCAAGGCGTGCCCTGACCTGTGGGCCACGATACGTCCCGAGATGGGTGAGCCCGCCAGAGAAAGGTCGCCCATAAGGTCGAGGACCTTGTGCCTTACGAATTCATCGGGGAACCGGAGGCCGCCCTCGTTAAGGATATCGGTCTCTCCCACGACGACGGCGTTACTGAGGGAACCGCCCATCGCGAGCCCGTTTGCCCTGAGCTTCTCAACATCGTGGAGGAAGCCGAAGGTCCTGGCGCTGCCTATCTCGGTTTTAAATACCTCTTTCGAAAAGAGCCCCGAAAAGGTCTGCTTTGTAAGAAAGGGGTGCGAGAAGTCGATTGAATAATCTATGGTAAGGCCGCTTCCCTTTGAGGGCATGAGGAGCACGTATTTATCGCCTTCGGCTACCTTTATGGGCCTCTTGACAACGAGATAAAGCTTTTCGGCCTGAAGCTCCCTGATGCCCGCGGCCTCTATCATCTCTATAAACTTCTCGGCGCTACCGTCGAGCACCGGGATTTCCAGCCCCTCGACCTCTATGGTGGCGTTGTCCACGCCGAGCCCGTAGAAGGCGGCGAGAATATGCTCCACCGTTGAGACGGTGACGCCGCTCAGTCCAAGGGTGGTCGCGTAATTGGTATCGACGACGTTAGCGCCCACGGCCTTTATAGGCTCGGAGCCGAGTATATCCTTCCTTATAAAGGTAATGCCCGAGTCCGCCCCCGCGGGCACGACCCGTACCTTTACGTTACTCCCCGTGTGGAGGCCGACGCCCGCAAATTCTATGGTCTTTTTTATCGTCTTCTGAAGCATAGCATGTAATATATATACAATAACCGTGCCATAATCCAAAATCAAGTAAAATCAGACCTTTATGTCCGGAAAGGTCCCAACGCCTGTGTTATAAATGCCACAAGTGACGGGAAAATCTCATTTCTGCAACATCAGCGCCTTAAAAAGATATAGAGGAGGAAGGATATGACGATGCTGATTATAATGGAAGTGGTAAAGGGGAAGTAGAGGGTGAAGTTGTCCTTCTTGAAATAGATGTCGCCGGGCAGTCGGCCGATAAAGGGTATCTTCGGAGAAATGGTGAGGACAACCCCGATGACCAGAATGATAACGCCGATGAATATGAGGGTCCTGCCGAGCATGGACAAAAAAATTCCCCTTACTTTTTTCGGGGATTATAACCCTTGAAAGGAAGGGGTGTCAACGGGTGGGGA
>JBHHVI010000080.1:0-6581 GCA_046754225.1 Thermodesulfobacteriota bacterium
GCCTGCGCCGTCGCGCCCGTCGCTAAAACCTTTTTTAAGGCTGCCGGCCCCGTCGCGCCATTCATTAAAACCTTTTTTAAGCCCACCGGGTATGAAGGCCACCCATGGGAAGAACCCTATGAGGAGTATGAGGATGTAATAATAAAAGGGGCCGCTGTGGCTGGAGACGGTCCCCATGTAGCGTTTTATGTGGTGTTTGATTATAAAGGCGTCTATGAACTCCCATCCCCTTATGTGGTATTCCACGAGAAACCACGGCAGGGCCGCTATAAGGAAGAGGGCGACATAAAGGGGGTTGAAGAGTTTTTTAATGGCGGAGGTCTTTTTTTGAAGAATGAGAAATATCACGGCGATGGCCGCCGGGAAGAGAAGGCCTACTGCGCCCTTGGTAAGGACGGCCAGCGCCGAGGAGAGCCAGAAGAGCAAGAAGAATTTTTTCTCCCCCGACCTTAACCCCGTATAGAGGGAGAATAGCGACGCCGAGATAAAAAAGGCGAGGGTCATATCCGTTACCGCCGAGTGGGAGTAGACGAAGAACTCCAGGTTCAGTAGCAGCATGACCGAAGAGAGCAGGGCCGCGGGAAAACCCCTGTGACGACCCACGAATAGAAAAGTCATGATGACGAGCAGCGCCCCGAAGCCCGCTGATGTGAAGCGCGCCGCGAACTCCGAGGTGGAGAAGAGCCGGAAGGCCGTTGACATGAACCAGTAGATGAGGATGGGTTTGTCGTATCTGGGCTCGTAGTTGTACGTGGGGGTGATAACGTCCCCTGTCTCAACCATCTCTCTGGACGCCTCGGAAAAGACCGCCTCGTCCACGTCAAAGACCATGAAGCCGCCGAGTTTAAAGAAAGAGAAGAATACGACAAGGAGCATGAGCCCGGCGGTATACCACTTCCTCCTGTTTTCCCCTGTATCCCTTTTTATTGTAAGTAAATAACCCGCCGCGACGCCGAGCGCCGCCCCGGCCACGACGTCCGAGGGGAAGTGCGAGCCGAGGTATACCCTTGACGCCGCCACAAGGGAGGCGGCTATATAGAATGGTATCCTGAGAGAGGGGTACGCTCTCCCGAGCGTAAAGGCCACGGCGAAGCTTATTGTCGTGTGCCCTGAGGGAAAGGAGTTGTATTTGCCGGTAAGGTCAAGGAAGGTGGGGTCATTGAGGGCGTGAAGGAGGTAGCCCGCGGTGTGTGAGACGCGCGGCCTTTCAAAGGCCGTTTTGAGTATCTGTACGGCTATGCCGGCTGTGACGATGGAAAAAAAGGTTTTTTTACCGGCTTCCGCGAGGCGGCCTTTTTTTAAGAGGGTTCCCGCTACGAAGAGCGACGCGCTAAGGATTAAGAGGCTCATGCCGTCGCCGAGGAAGCTGAAGAGGCGGAAAAAGGCCGTGAACCCATTGGTCTGTGGGATGGCGCCGGCGATAAAATCGAACCTGGCCGAAAAGAGGATTAAGACGACGGCAACGGAGGCGATGATGAACGGCCTTAAACGGAGCCCGGCGCTGTCGTTCAACCTATGGCCTCCTCAAATATATCGAGGCCCCTTGAAAACTCCGTCCTCTTAATGTTAAGGGGGGGCATGAGACGCGCTATGTTCTTGTCCATGCCGCACTCTATCATTATGAGGCCCTTTTCGAGGCATCTTTTCATGACCCTTTCAAGACGCGCCCCGTCGGGGACGTTGCGTTTGCCCACAAACTCAACGCCTATCATCAGGCCGAGACCGCGGACGTCGCCTATAAAGGGGCGAGTTTTCTTCATGGCCTTTAAACGTCTCAACGCGTAGCCCCCGAGCCTCAAGGCGTTGGCGAGGAGTTTATCATTCTCTATGGTATCTATCGTCGCGCTCGCGGCGGCGCATGAGACGGGGTTGCCGCCGAAGGTGGTCCCGTGAGAGCCGGGCGGCCATTTTCGCATAATCTTTTTCGGCGCCCCCACCGCGCTCAGGGGAAAACCCGAGGCAATGCCCTTTGCAATGGTTATTATATCGGGCACTACGCCGTAGTGCTCCGAGGCGAACCACCGGCCGGTCCTTCCCATTCCGCTTTGAACCTCGTCGGCGATAAAAAGAATCCCCTCGCGCGTGCAGAGCTCCCTGAGGCTATTAAGAAAGCCCTTCGGGGGGACGACGTACCCGCCCTCGCCGAGCACCGGCTCTATTATGACGCAGGCCACTTCTCCGGGCGTTATCTGGTGCTTTAATATCGATTCAAGGCAGGAAAAACACTCCATGGAGCAGGTCTTTTCTCTCTGGCCCATGGGGCAGCGGAAGCAGTACGGGTAGGGGGAGTGGTAAAACCCGGGCACGAGCGGGTGGCAGCCCTTTCTGTACCGCGCCGATGAAGTCGTAAGGGTGAGGGCGCCCATGGTCCTTCCGTGAAAGCCCCCGGTAAAGGATATTACGCCCTGTCTTCCCGTGACGGCCCTGGCGAGTTTAACGGCCCCCTCCACGGCCTCGGCCCCGCTGTTGGAGAAGAAGAACATGTCGATGGCTCCGGGCGTTACGCGCGCGAGCTTTTCTGCGAGTTCCACCTCCGCCTCGTAGTAAAAAATACAGCCCGAATGGATGAATTTTTTTAGTTGTTTCGAGGCGGCTTCAATAACGGCCGGGTTTGAGTGGCCCGTGTTTGAGACGGCAAGGCCCGAAGAGAAATCCATGTATCTTTTTCCGTCGGCCCCTTCAACGTAGACGCCGTCGGCCTTTACGGCCACTATATCCGTATGGAAGGCGAGGGCCGGCGTAAGGAGCCTGCCCGCCTTCTTGATGACCCTGTGACTCTGCCGCTTCTTCTCCAATGGTTTTTTCCGGTTTATGCAGGATGATTTAAAAGGCGTGCTTGAGAAAAAATATTTATAGCGGAACGCACCCGCGCCTTTTATCGGTGGATAGCCCCGGTATTCGGGCTGCCGTGCCCCCCCGGCCGGCGGCAATTTTAAGCATGCGGGCAGGGAAAGCTTTCCATCAGTTCAGTAGCTTAAAGGGGGTTCTTCTTTTTCCTGGTTTATAGGGTCAGCCTTTTAGCGCTGATTTCATCTCGGTAAGTTTGCCGAGATGGATCTTTTCCTGCTCTATAAGGTTTTCGAGGACAGGCCTGTCCTTTTCAAGGATTACCTTCACGAACTCGTAGTAAAAAAGGATCGAGTCCTTTTCCATGCCTATGGCGTAGTCGAGGACTTCTGCCGCGTCCGTAAGTTCGAGGGCGGCCCTGGCGCCCTCGTCGGGGTTTGTGAATACCTCTGTGTCGGCCATGGACCGGAGGTACTGAGAGGCCTCGGTTATGTACGGGTCAAAGCCCTCTCCCGTGAACTCATCACCCACGAGTTTTTTCATGTCGGAAAAAATCCTGATATGCTGACCCTCTTCTTCGGCGAGCGTTTTGAAGAGCGCCTTAACCTCTTCGTTTTTGGCGGCCCTCGCCGCGTCTGAATAAAACTTCATACCGTTTTCCTCGATCTCCAGAGCCATCTCGAGGATCTCTCTGCCGGTGAAATTAACTGGATCCATTACCTTCTCCTTTCCTGGTAGCAGGGGATTATATCATCGGAGAACCGCTTTTGCAAACGGAGCGGTCTCGCTCATTTCAATGCCTTCAAGGTCCTCCCCCATCCGGGCCGGAAGCTAATCTATCTGGGCCTTCTGAAGCTTACCGCTAAAGTCCCTGTAAACGACCTTCCACCTTGTGAACATGTCAATTGCGCCGCCGCGCCCGCCCGCCTCCCTGTGGCCGAGACCGCTCCGTTTCGTCCCTCCGAAGGGGAGCTGAATCTCGGCCCCTATGGTGGGGGCGTTTATGTAGACGATGCCTGTCTCAAGGTCCCGCTCGGCCGCGGCGCTCGCGTTTACGTCCTGTGTATATATGGATGAAGAGAGGCCGTACTCCGTGGAGTTGGCTATTCTCACGGCGTCGGTGAGGTCCTCAGCCTTTATAACGGAGACTACGGGGCCGAAGATCTCCTCTTTCGCTATCCGCATTTCAGGAGTAACGTCGGCGAAGACGGTGGGCTCGATAAAATACCCCTTTGAAAATTCGGCTTCCGTCAAACGGCTTCCACCTGCCGCCAGCCTCGCACCCTCATCCTTGCCGGTTTCGATAAACGCGAGGACCTTTTTCATCTGCTCCTCGTTTATAAGGGGCCCCATATCCGTTTCCGCCAAAAGCCCGTCGCCTGCCTTCAGTTTATTGGCGGCATCGACGAGCATCTCTACGAATTCGGAATATACCTTCTCGTGGACGATGATCCTGCTCGCCGCAGTGCACCTCTGGCCCGTTGTGCCGAACCCCCCCCAGAGCGCGCCTTCAAGGGCGAGGTCCAACCTCGCGTCGTCCATGACGATAATGGGGTTCTTGCCGCCCATCTCGCAGGAGACTTTTTTGTCCTGCGAGGAGCAGGTCCTTGCGAGTTTTTCGCCCACCGCCGAACTTCCGGTGAAGGATACGCCGTCTACCCCGGGGTGCGCGGCGAGCCAGCCGCCCGTGGTCTCCCCCGCGCCGTTCACGAGGTTGAGGACTCCGTCCGGCACCCCGGCCTCGCTGATGAGCTCGACGAGCCTCGCCGCCGCCACGGGCGTATAACTCGAAGGCTTGAAGATTACGGTATTCCCGCATACAAGGGCCGGCAATATCTTCCACGCCGGTATGGCCGTCGGGAAGTTCCATGGCGTTATGAGGGCGAAGACGCCCATGGGCTCGCGGAATGACTTACAGTCCTTGTCCGGCAGTTCAGAGGGTACTGTTTCTCCGGCGAGCCTCCTGCCTTCACCGGCCATGTAGTAGGCCATGTCAATGGCCTCCTGAACGTCGCCGAGCCCCTCGGAGATGATCTTGCCCATCTCTCGCGTCACGAGCTCGCCGAGCTCCTTTTTATGCTTTTTTATAAGCTCTGCGGCCTTAAAGATTATCTCGCCCCTCTTTGGCGGGGGCGTCAGGCGCCAGCCCCCGTAGGCGTTCCGGGCGGCCTTGACGGCAAGATCCACGTCCTTGTCTGAAGAAGCGGGAACTACGCCCACGACGTCGTCTGTATTGGCCGGGTTCAGGCTCTTTATGGTCTTTTTATCAGACGAGTCCGTCCACTTCCCGCCGATAAGATTTTTCACCCTGAAGGTTTCCTTACGGGACATCTAACCCTCCGGTTTTTGTTATTTAATATCTATAAGATGACTATATCAGAGGTTCATTGAGATGCAAGACCGGCGGCCTCAGTTACGGCGCCGGTCTTCAAAAAATGGAGCGGGCGATGGGAATCGAACCCACGTGTGCAGCTTGGGAAGCTGCCATTCTACCATTGAATCACGCCCGCCTGAACTTTATTAAGGGTACATAACCCACCTCGAAGCGGAATATAAAATACTATAAACCGGATGCACGGTCAAGTTTTTAAGCCTCCTGGCCAGGCCGTCGGGGCCGTGAAATGTGACCGCCTCTTTCCGGGCCTCTTCTCCGCCGTCGCCATAGCCGCGGCGACCTTCATGAGACGTATGATAAACGGTTTGGCGTTACCAATACTTGAGGGTTCCGTAAAAAAGGTGTATATTTGTTCATAACCGCACCATCACAATTATAAAAGGGCCGTCCCGCTGTTTTTCAAATAAGAGGGGGGCGCCGGAGAATTAAAATTCAAAAAAGGAAAGGGGCTCACGCCATGAAGAGCGGATTTCTCAGTGTTTTAGTAGTAGCGGCGGTAATACTGGCGTTAGGGGGGCAGGCCCATGGCGGCTGGATGGAGGTGGACAGCCATTCGGGCACGACGTACCTCTCCGAAGGAAAGGTAAAGAACGTGCCCAGGGATAAGAGCGGGGTATGGTCTGTATTCGATGTGAACAAAAGCACTATTACGCTGGTCAACCCCGCTGAGAGGAGCTATACGGAGTTCGACGTGGATAAGTTTTGCGGCGAGATGAAATCGATGATGGGATCGATGATGAGCGGCATGACCCCCGAGCAGCGCGCCATGATGGAGCAGATGATGGGTGGCGGCGGGCATAAAAAGGCCCCGAAGGTCTCAGTTGTCAGGAGGGGCACAGGAACAAGGCTCGCCGGCTACAATACGGTCATGTACAGCGTGGCCGTGAACGGAAGGCCCTACAAGGACGTCTGGCTCGCCACGGGAGCGGCGATAGTGAAGGACGTGAGAAAATACATAAAGAAGGCGATGGAGATGAGCACAAAGATGGAGAGCTGCACACGGGTTGGCCCAGGTGGCGGTAGCCCCGCCCCTGAGACCACGGCGGAGTACATGGGCCTCCTGGAGAAGGGCTGGCCCATGAAGGAGTTGAACAGGGAGAGCGGGGAGGTCGAGGCGGAGGTGACGAGCCTGAAGAAGAAGAACGTCCCGGCTTCGGAATTCAGGGTCCCCGCCGGCTACAGGCGTGTCGGTATGAAAGATATGATGGGCGGTATGAAGTAATAAGGCCGCAGTGGGTGGTCTTTTGAATGGTTTACAGGTACAATTTTTTAGCGGGTCTAAAAAAAGGAGGGTGTGAGATGGTCTTTTCATACGCCGGAAAGAGTTTCATCGGCAAGGGCATGGGGGCGGTGCGGGCTTTCGGCGTGACCGCAGCGTTTATTTTCTTGAGCCTTCTTT
>JBHHVI010000081.1:0-6067 GCA_046754225.1 Thermodesulfobacteriota bacterium
TGCCGGGGGCCCTTTAAAGACAGGCCCATTCTTTACAGGCGGGCGCGTTCAATCCCGCCACTGCTTGCCAATTTGAAAAACCCCATTATAATAATATTACCCGGCCGGAGGGTTTTTATTAACCCCGACGGGATTACGCCCCTTTTCGTTTGAAAAATTCTAAGGAGAGGTCAGGGTATGGGTTCAGGCGCTTCATGGGTCTTCGCGATTAACGAGGACGAGCTTATAAAAGATACCCCCGGAGTCGTTTTCCCGCGCGGTGTGGCCGTCCTTCTCATAAGGAAAGAGGGGCGCATCTACGCGCTTTCCAACAAGTGCGAGCATATGGGTTGCCCTCTTGACGGAGGTTCCTTCGAGGGTTTTATAATAAAATGCCCCTGCCATGACTGGAAATACGATATGAGGACGGGCGAGTTCCTGACTGCCGGGGAGATAAAGCTCAAGACTTATGAATCAAGGGTGACCGAAGGCAAGGTCTTTATAAAGGTTTGAGGAGGCGGAGATGAAACCGGTTCTGTTATACGCGCTCAGCACGTGCCCGTGGTGCGGGAAGGCAAAAAAATTTTTTACGGACAATAACGTGGAGTTCGACTTTGTGGACTACGACCTGGCCGGAGAAGAGGAGCAGGCTCGCATAAGGGAGGAAGTGAAAAAATCCGGCGCCGAGCTCTCCTTTCCATGGGTCAGGATAGGCGACGAGGTGGTTTCAGGTTATGACCCCGGCGAGTACTCCGACCTGTTAGGGCTTGACGGGTAAGGATAAAAAAAATGGATATGGAGTCACGGAAAAGGGCATTAAGGTATCTCTTTGAATATATCGTCGATTCCCTGGGGTATAAATTCAGCCCCGACGAAGAGATCGTCGATTTCCTCCTCACACAGGAGGTCCTCCTTGAACAGAAACACGGCATACCCTATTGCCCATGTCAGGGACTTACAGGTAGCCGTGAAGAGAATATGAAGATAGTATGCCCATGTATACCCTTTCACAGGAAGCATTTCGATTCCATGAAGCGCTGCTGGTGCGGGCTTTTCGTGCATAAGGACGTAAAAGACCCTGGTAAGCTTAAGCAGATCCCGGCCCGCGGCCCGGCCCGCGCGGCGAAGGGGGGTTAGTATGCTCGTAGAGGTGGCGAAAAGGGGGGATATAGCCCCCGGCGGGATGAAGGCCGTTGAGGCCGGCGGCGTTGAAATAATTCTCTGCAGGTATGAAGGGAAGTTTTACGCCTTCGATAGGAGGTGCGGCCACATGAGCGCGCCTCTGGACAGGGGGACGCTTACGGGCTATATCCTCACATGCCCCATGCACTGCGCGCAGTTCGACATAACTTCGGGAGAGGCCCTCTCAGGGCCCGTGCCCCATGACTTCGGAGGGGAAGTCCCGCCCGAAGGCATGGGGAAATTTTTCCGACGTATCGGCCGGCTCATGTCCGAGATAAAGACCTGTAACATAAAAACCTACAGGGTCACCGCCGACGGAGACTCCATAAAGGTGGACCTTTAGCCCCGGCCGGGGCCCCTCCGACATTTTTTTAAGAGCACGCCCTTTCCATTACAATACCGCCGTTAAAGACCCCCGCAGTTGATTTGTCAAAATAAAAGTGTTAATTTTTAATTTCAGGGCGGCTGAAAAATTTCACGGTCAGGGTTGAAAAATATTTATGGAAATAAAGTTTAACAGCTCGAAAGATTTTACCGTCGGCGTGGAGCTTGAGATTCAACTCCTCGACTCCAACACCCTCGGCCTCACGCAGACTTCGTCTGACATTATAGGTTCCATCAAGGAGCATAAGGACTCGGTCAAGCACGAACTGATGATGAGCAATCTCGAGGTCATCTCGAAAAAATGCTCCGATGTTCAGGAGGCGGAAGATGACCTGAGGAAAAAACTCAAGGTGGTTATAGAAGAGGCGTCCAGGCACTCCACGCTCCTGTGCATGGCCGGCACACACCCCTTTTCACGCTGGCGGGACCAGCCCATTACCGAGGACAAAAGGTATGAGCGTCTCCTCAACGTGCTGCAGGTGGTTGCCAGGAGGTTTAATATATTCGGCCTCCATGTCCACGTGGGAGTAAACGGGGGCGAGAGGTGCATATATATTATGAACAGGCTCCTCTATTATCTTCCCCACCTCCTCGCCGTCTCAACCAACTCCCCGTTCTGGGAGGGGGAGTTGACGGGGCTTAAATCCTACAGGACGAAGGTCTTCGAGAACCTGCCCATAGGCGGGCTCCCCTTTTATTTCCATAACTTTTCCGACTATGAGAGGCTCGTAAAAAACTACCTCGCCACGGGAACCATAGAGACCATAAGGGAACTCTGGTGGGACGTGAGGCCGCACCCGGACTTCGGGACCATAGAGGTCAGGGTCTGCGACATCCCATCGACCTTAAGGGAGGTAATCTGTATCGCCGCCCTCATACAGGCGCTCGTCAAGAGGTTCAGCGACGACTTTGACCGGGGGGTCTGCTTCAAGAGGCCCCATTCGGCGATAATCCGGGAGAACAAGTGGAGGGCGGCCAGGTACGGAATAGACGGGGAGTTTATAACCGAAGACGGGGAGAGGACGGTGAAGGCGAGGGACGCCCTTAAGGAGATAATGGACTGGGTCGGCCCTGACAGCAGGGCCCTCGGCTCTTACGGGCATTTTAAGATGGTCGACGATATCATGCGAGACGGCACAGGGGCGGCAAGACAGGCCAGGGCCTGGAAGGAGAAGGGGGATATCAAGGAAGTGGTGCGTGTGATGAACGGGGAACTGACCAGCGAGATATTTGCCGGGAGGCCGCGATGGAAGGGATAATCTCAGCGGGTCACGAACTTACGGCCCTTGCAGGCATTGAGATGTTTAAAAAAGGTGGAAACGCCTTTGACGCGGCGCTCGCCGCTTCCTTCGCCTCCTTTGTATGCGAATCGGCGCTTACGAGCCCCGGCGGAGGGGGTTTTCTGACGGCCCATACAAAAGACGGCTCCACAAGGCTCTACGATTTTTTTACCAGCGTTCCGGGCAGAGGCGTTAATACGGAAAAGGCGGCTCAGGATTTTTTCCCCGTCTATATAGATTTCGCCGACACCGTCCAGGAGGTCTACGTGGGGAGGGCGTCCGCGGCTGTGCCAGGCGTATTCGCCGGCCTCGCCGCAGTCCACAGGAACCACTGCCTGCTGGACCTTAAGACCATTATGGCGCCTGCCATAAGGTACGCGAGCCGGGGGATAAAGATCACCTCATGGCAGGCGTACTTTAACGGCCTTTTATCAAAGATGCTTTCCATATCTGAAGAGGTGCGCCGAGTATACGCCCCCGGGGGGCGCCCTTTGAAAGAAGGCGATACGGTTTTTCACGGGAAAATGGCACAGACCTTTGAATACCTCGCCTCCGAGGGGCTTGAAAAATTTTATACTGGTGATATGGCGGAGAAGATCCTCTCAGGTTTCGGCGCAGGGGCGGGGGGTCTGATTGCAGGGGAAGACCTTGATGCGTATAGTGTGGAGGAGAGAGAGCCCCTTAAGATTAATTACAGGGACCGGACAGTCTATACCAACTCCCCGCCCTCTTCAGGGGGGGCGCTTATAGCGTTTGCCTTGAAACTCCTTGAGGGTTTTGACGTTAAGGCGCTCGGGCATAACAGCCCCGGGTATATAAGGCTTCTCTCCGAGGTTATGAGGGTTACAAACGAGGCCCGGGGAGAGGATTTTGACCACCGCATATACGACGAGGATATCGCCGGTGATTTTCTCTCCAGTGACAGGGTCTCTTTTTACAGGGGCCGCATCGAAAAGGGCGAAAAGGCCGGGGGGGGCGGGGCGGCAATGGAGCGTTCCTCTGGCAACACAACGCAGATAAGCGTTGTCGACAGGGAGGGTAACGTAGCCTCTCTTACCACATCGGTGGGCATGGGCTGCGGTTTTATGATACCATCTACAGGTGTAATGATGAACAATATGCTCGGCGAGAGAGATTTAAACCCCCTCGGTTTTCACAGCCAGCCCCCGGGTATGAGAATGAGTTCCATGATGTCCCCGACAATAGTCATGCGCGCCGGCGCCCCGGAGGTTGTCCTCGGCAGCGGTGGGTCCAAAAGGATAAGGAGCGCCATATTACAGGTTATCCTAAATGTAATAGACCACGGCCTCGAAGTAGAGAGCGCCGTGAACTCGCCGAGGGTGCACTGGGAGGGGGGCGTCCTCGACGTGGAAAAGGGCATCGGAGAGGAGACCGTCTCGGCCCTTGAGGCCGGGGGGATGAAGCTCAAGAAGTGGGTGAAGAAGGATATGTATTTCGGGGGGGTGCATACCATAGTGGAGGAGGGAGGCATGTTTACAGGGGCGGGCGATTCAAGGCGGGGCGGTACGGTAAAAGAGTTTTTGAAGGAGGGGAAGGGGTTATAATATGGCGCATGTTGAGAAGGATTCTCCCGGAAGGGCTTTGCTCGACGAGATTATAAAAGGGGTAGACGCCAAAAAGAAGAGATTGATTAATTTCAGGCGCGAGATACACCGCTGCCCGGAGCTTTCGGGGGAGGAGAAGAACACGGCGGCCTTTGTGGCCGGAGTCCTTGAAGACAACGACATTGAGGTCATGAGGAACATAGGCGGGCACGGCGTTGTGGGGATATTGACCGGGGCCGAACCGGGCCCCACTATAGCCTTCAGGGCCGACATGGACGCCCTTCCCATACAGGAAAAAGGAGAGTCTGATTACGCCTCAGAGGTCCCAGGGGCTATGCATGCCTGCGGCCATGACCTTCACACGGCCGTACTCATGGGCACGGCTGTTGTCCTTTCGGGGCTGAGGGATAGGCTTAAGGGCAACGTAAAATTCATCTTTCAGCCCTCAGAGGAAAAGAGCGTTACCGGGGCCAAGAAGATGATAGAGGACGGCGCTCTCGACGACCCGAAACCCGAGGCCATAGTGGCGCTCCACTGTTATCCGGAGATGGAGACCGGCACCATAGGGCACAAATCCGGTTTGATGACCGCGTCGGCCGATAAGTTCAGGATAGTGGTCAAGGGTTTGAGCGGCCACGCGTCAAGGCCCCACCAGACGGTGGACGCCGTGCTGCTCTCGGCCCTTGTAATAAACGCGATACACCATATAGTGAGCCGCAGAACCGACCCCCTTCACCACGCCGTAATCTCCATCGGGACCATACGTGGGGGCACGGCCCTGAATATAATCGCCGATAGTGTTGAGATGGAAGGCACGGTGAGGACGCTTGACAGCGAGGCGAGGACGAAGATACATTCCCTCATAGAAGAGACGATAAAGGGGGTTACAGAGGGGATGGGCGGCGCCTATGAGTTGAGTTACCACTTCGGCACCCCGCCTGTCATAAACGACAAGGCAGTCGACGACTTCGTCGGGGGCTCCGCCGCCGACATACTTGGCCGGGAAAATGTCGTGGAGATGGTTGATCCCAAGATGGGGGCCGAGGACTTCGCCTACTTCACGGAAAAGATACCGGGCACGCTCTTCAGGCTCGGCACCTCGAACCGCGCCAGGGGGATAACGGCGCTTCTGCATAACCCTGAGTTCGACGTGGACGAGGAGGCCATTTGCGTGGGCGCCAAGATAATGGCCTGGACGGCGGTTAAGTTCTTAAGCGAGGGGTTGAAGAAGTAGGGCGGCTCAGTAGAGGGGAAACCGCGAATAGGCGAACCCCCCGCGCCGGGCAGTCAGTGACTTTTTCCGGCTTATGATAACCCGCGGTAATTAGAAGGCCCCGCTTGAGTCGAGCGGGGCCTTGAAAGACTGGAGGCGGCGAGCGGATTCGAACCGCTGAATGGCAGTTTTGCAGACTGCTCCCTTAGCCACTTGGGTACGCCGCCCTTTTATAGTAACAATATAATAACGGTGGGAGAAACTTGTCAAGACAAAACCATCGTCATGTTTTTTTCAAGGGACGCTTTTTCCCTTTTGACTTAACGTCTTTTTCTGTTAGAATATAAAAGTGTAAGCATTTGTTTATCGGGCAGATCGGCGGATTATCACGTAACACCATTCAAAACACCTCACCAGTCCGGTCCAGTCACCACGTAAAAACCCATCTTAAGAACCCCGGCAGT
>JBHHVI010000082.1:0-6052 GCA_046754225.1 Thermodesulfobacteriota bacterium
ACCTCCAGGACGACGCCACGGCCTGGGCCTCCCAGAGCGGCGGCACCATACAGATGGGCAAGGTCGACGGCGCCTACTCCATAGAGGTCTTCGACTCAACGGGCACCTACGGCAGGTCCAATAACTCCACGCGCTCCGACAAGTACACCTCCCTCGGGGGAAGCGACGTCCTCGTGGAGGTCACCGGCACTGTGAGCGGCGTTACGAGGAAGGTGGGTCTTGTGATCAGGAACCAGGTGACAGCCTTTGATTACGCAACTTTCAGTTACGGCGTAATCGAAGGCGATGGCTCCGGCAGCAACCCCGGCAAGTTCACGGGTAAGATGTACGGCAAGGACAGTATTAATATGCAGGGCAACTACGACCTCACCGCCGCGAATGCCGAATCTAACGGGGGGACGGGAACCATAACCCCTAACTGCTCGAGTGACAAATTCGCGACCTGTAACGAGAACGCCACGGAGGTGACGCCTCCTGTGCTGGACTTCTCCTTTTATCAGGACCAGAACAACTTCACCGACCAGCAGGTCTTCACGATGACCCCCACGGTGGGAAGTACATCGAGCTGCGGGGGAAACTGCACCAAGTGGCCCATAAACTACCAGATGACCACAGGAGGGACGACCTATACGGTAACGGCCTCGGTGCAGGCCCAGAAGGTGGGGTCTAACTACAACCATACGGTATACTGGTGCACCGACCCCAACTGGGACGGCGTCGTCGGCAACTGCTCGGGCACCCAGAACACATATACCTTTACCTCCGATGAACCGGAGAATGAGAAGCCCTTTGTGGACGCCACCCAGTTCAACAGTTACACCACCCCTTCAGGGTATTCCTCGAGCGTCGTTAACGTCTTCGACGCCCAGGGCCACCTTGAGTTTTTGGGGCCCAGCGACCCCAATCAGACGGAAACGGTAACGGCGACCATACTCGTCGGCACCGCCTCGGATAACTCAACGCCCTCTGGAAAGATAGATATAGAGGGAGGGGCGGGCACCGTTAACTTCCAGCCGGCCAACGGACTCGCCATAGTGGCCGAGAAGGTGGAGTTCAAGGCCAAGTACAGCGACATAAACGTCAGCGTCGGAACGGCCGAAAACGGGGCCGCCATAGTAGCCACGGAGAAGTTCGAGGTGGAGGCCGACCACAACAATACCGCAGACTTTACGATGAACGGGAGTGTCGTTGTGGGCAGTAGCGGAGGTGAGGATAACGAACTGGAGATAGGCGGTAACGGCGTAAACGCCAGCTTCACCTACACCACGATAAACAACCTCCCCCAGGGATGGTCGGACTACGGGTCCATGACCATCCAGAGAAGGGAATGGAGGGAGTTGTCATAGTCGCCATGCCCCGGGGTTAACTCCCCCGGGGTTTTCCCCGAGCCTGCCGGCCCTTTAAGGGCCGGCAGGCCCCCTCCTTAGCCCCGGTATTTTCAGTGTGGAGGGGGGCTTAAAAAGTACGGATATTCTCTACTTAAACACCCCGCCGGCAGACCGAGGTTCCGGCAAAAAGTCCGACATCAAGGTAGATACAACCGGTAAATTAAGGTTTAATAAGGCAATCCCAAGAGGGGAGAGGCGGCTTTTTACAGGGAATTATACATAATTATAGAAAACTTTATTTAAGTTAAAAAAGTTATTGACAATTAGGGCGTATTGGAATAGATATATGCCTGATGGTGTAAAAGGACGGAAGAGGCCCAAAAGCGTTTTAAAATTCAATCATCTATGTGACTTTAGTGCTTGAGTTATGTCAATGAATAATCTAAAAAAGTTAAGGGAGCGGATGCTCCTCAGCAAGACCGAACTTGCGAGGAAGGCCGGGCTCTCGCCGCTGACCATAGACAGGATTGAGAAGGGTTTCGCCTGCAGGCTTGACACCAAGAGGAAGATAATAAGGGCGCTGGGGTTGAAGGTATCCGATAAGGATAAAGTGTTCAAGGGGTGAATAGGGGAAATACATGCCGTTATCCATTTCGAATCTTTTAAGAAAAAGAGAGTCCGTTGCGCTGGACATCGGCTCTAATTCCATTAAGCTCGTCCAGATGGCCCAGAGTAAGACCGGCTGGGCAATCCAGAAGCTCGGGATGAAGGAACTTCCGCCGGAGGCGATAGTTGACGGCTCCATCATAGACTCCATGACCGTCATCAGCGCCATCAAGGATATTATTAAGGAGCATAATGTAAAGGCGAAGGACGCCGTATCCGCCCTCACCGGCCATTCCGTCATAATAAAGAAGGTAAACTTTCCCGCCGTAACCGAAGAAGAGCTCGCCGACAGCATCCAGTGGGAGGCGGAGCAGTACATCCCGTTCCCGGTCACCGAGGTCAACATTGATTTCCAGATACTTGGGGCCGACACCGAGGGCAGGGGGCAGATGGACGTCATGCTCGTGGCCGTCAAGAAGGACGTCATTAACGATTATACCAACGTCATAAAGGAGGCCGGGCTCACCCCCGTCGTCATTGACGTCGACGCCTTCGCCCTTGAGAACATGCTGGAGATAAATTACCCTGTAGTCGCCGGCGAGATGACCGCCGTTGTGAACATAGGGGCGAGCATAACGAGTTTCAGTATCATGGTCGAGGGTGTTACCACCTTTACAAGGTCCGTCCCCATGGGCGGAAACCAGTTCACCGAAGAGATCCAAAGGGAGATGAACATAAGTTTCAAGGAGGCGGAGGACCTGAAGACCGGCAGGGCCGGGGACCAGGAGAACCCCAAGCTCGCCTCGGTGATAGATTCCGTGTCGATGAATCTGGCTCTCGACATCAAGAGGTCCCTTGATTTTTTTCTCGGCGGCGCCCAGGACGTGAATGTAAACAAGATATATCTTTCGGGCGGCGGCTCCAAGATAACCGGACTTAAAGTCATGATGCAGGAAAAGACCAGTATACCCGTCGAGTCGGCTGACCCCTTTAACAATGTTGAAACAGGCGCTACAGGACTGGATGGCGAAAGGCTTGCTGACCTTGCCCCCTGCTTCGGAGTCGGGGTGGGTCTCGGCATAAGGAGGTTTGGAGACAGATGATACGTATAAACCTTCTACCTGTAAGGGCGGCCAGGAAAAAAGAGTCCGTAAGGTTTCAGCTCACAGTTGCCGGGCTTATAACCCTTTTTGTCTTCAGCGTATCCATGGCCTTTTATTTTACCACCAGGAGCGAGGCCAATATGCTCAAGGACGATATTAGCCGCTCTCAGGCGGAACTCCGCCAGCTCAGGAAAAAGATAGGGGAACTTTCGAGGATAAAGGCGCAGAAAAAGCTTGTGGAGGAAAAACTCAAGGTCATCACAAGCCTTGAGGCCGCCAGGACGGGGCCTACAAAACTCTTCAAGGCGATTAGCGATTCCATCCCCAGGAACGCGTGGCTGAAGACCTTGAAGGACAATGGCCCCATAATAACGCTCACGGGGTTCGCTACCAAGGATGAGGTGGTGGCTGAATTTATGAGAAGACTTGAAAGGAAAAATAGTGTGCGTTTAGTCGACCTTGAGATAGCCCAGAGGCAGGTCGAGTCGGAGACCGGTGAGGATGTTGTTAATTTTATCATCAAAGTGCAGAAATAACCTCTATGGAGTCATGTTGTGGCCCGTAAGATAAACATAGACGCGATTATAAAACTCTCCAAGCCGAAGAAGGCAATCATCCTCGCGGCTATAAACATCTTTATCATAGGCGTCATTTATTGGCTCTTTATCGGTCCTAAAAAGATGGAGGTAAGGAACCTGAGGGATGACCTCGGCAGGATTACCAGGCAGCTCGAGGATAACAGAAGGGTCGCGGCCGATATCCCGAGGTATATTCGTGAAAAGGAAGAGATGGAAAGCAAGCTCAGGGACGCCGTATCAAGACTGCCTAACGCAAAGGAGATACCGGACCTTATCGACGCCGTAAGCGACGCCGCCAAGAAGGCCGGACTCAAGATATTGCTTTTCAAGCCCGGCCGCGAGATACAAAAGGGTTTTTACGCCGAGATACCGATAGTCATGACGGTGGAGGGCAGGTTCGAGAGTCTCTACGACTTCAGCGTAAAGGTGGGCAACCTGCCGAGGATTGTAAACCTGGCATCGATGGACGTCGCGTCCACGGGTCACAAAAAAAATGTACCTGTACTCAAGTCCAATTTCATCGCCACCACCTTCAGGTTCATCCCCTCTCCGCAGGGTCAGGGAGGGGGTAAGAAATGAATATGGGATTGATAAAGAGGTTCTTCATACTTTTAATATTGCCGTTGTTTTTGATATCCTGCGGTTCCAAGGAGCCTGAGTGGAAACCCAAGAGGGCTCGTCCCCGCGTGAAACCACCCGTACAGGCCGCTCAAGTCAAGGCCGCTGACAAGAAGAAAGAGATGGTTTTCGGCAAGATACATCGGAACCCTTTCCTCAGCTATCTTCTGATCAGTAAAAAGAAACGCAAGATTTCAAAGATAAGAGGGCCCCTTGAGTGTTGCGACATTACTCTCTTTGGCGTGGTTGCCGTTGTTGTGAGCGAGGAAAAGTCTTTCGCTCTTGTACAGGCGCCGGACAACAAAAGATACATAGTGAGGCGGGGAGACCTTGTCGGGGATATGGGCGGCAGGGTTATAAGGGTTGATTCCAAGGGAATAACCGTCAGGGAATACAAGAGGGACGATAGGGGCAAGGTCAGCTCGTCAAAAGATATCAGGATGGATCTGCCTTCAAAAGAGGAAGGCGCGAACCTGAGAAGGTGAAATGTTTCATTCAATTATAAAAGGGTGTTTTTAGCATATTAATTTATAAGTAGCATATGGAGGTTCTCATGCGTTCGTTTATATCTAAGAGCTGTTCGGGCACGGTTCCTCTGTGGCTGGTGGCTGTTGTTTTTTTCATTATTTCCGGATGCGCCACCACCGCTCCAAGGGATACCGGGCAGGAACTGACAAGGCCCGCCGAGCCTGAAGCGGCCCGGGCCGCGACGGCGGAGCAGAAAGAGGATGCCGGGATAGAGTCTATAAATATCGTTGGTGAAGGCGACAGTATACTCATTCAAACCAACCGAACGGTGCAATACACCGCTTTCAGGCTCACAGACCCCTCAAGGCTTGTTATCGATGTACCGGACGTGGATATATCGAAAGTTATGGAACCGATTTCCGTGGACAACCGCTATCTCAAGGAGATAAGCGCATCCGTGTACGGCGGTAAAGATAGGATAAGCAGGATCGTTTTTGAGCTCAATGAGGGAATCGACCACGAGGTGAAATCTGGCGAGCAGAGTATCCTCATAACTCTTAAAGAAGACCCGTTTTCAGGTGATGTCGCTAATGCTCCCGATGATCCCACGGTGGTCGTGGCGTCGGCCGGTGAAGCCGCCGATGCCGGTCTTATGGCCTCAGCCGAAGAGGGTTCGGATGTTGAGGTCGGTCAAGCGGTTGACGATCAAGAGGAGCCGGCCGAGCCTTTAGGCCCGGCCGAGAGCATCCAGAACCTTGAGGTCTCCGAGAGCAACGGGAATACAGTGGTAAGGATAGTGGCTGACGGCGAGATAGGCAACTACAATACCTTCGAGCTTGACAACCCTTCGAGAATAGTTGTTGACATATGGGGTGTCGCCAATTCCACAGGTATGGATATATTAAGGGTAAATGACAGGTTCGTAAAGTCTGTCAGGATAGGGAGGCATCCCGATAAATTAAGGTTTGTTTTTGATGCCGCTGACGGGGGAATTCCACCTTATGTGATAACAAAGACTGGAAATTATATCGTCGCCTCATTCAACCCCGTTGCAGACGCCGAAGCAGAGGATACTACCCCTCAAATCACGGAAGAAACCTCACCGGCTATGGCTCCTGAGGCCCAGGAAGTCGCCGCCGAGGAAGTTATGCAGATTGAGGTTTCGGATGTGGCGCCGGAAGATACCTACGCAGAGGCGTCGGATGACGGTGAGGAGCCGGCAGGTGTGGACGTTAATGCCGAAGTCGTGAGCTCTGAGGAGGGGGAAACGGTTACAGAGGAGGCTCCGGCTGAAAAGAATGAAGTCGTAGACCTGCTGAACGGCTCTGAGGCGGTCCCCGAAGAGGCGGTG
>JBHHVI010000083.1:0-5944 GCA_046754225.1 Thermodesulfobacteriota bacterium
ACCGCTTGTGCGGGCCCCCGTCAATTCCTTTGAGTTTCAGCCTTGCGACCGTACTTCCCAGGTGGGGTACTTAACGCGTTTGCTGCGGCACGAAGACTTTAAAAAGTCCTCACACCTAGTACCCATCGTTTAGGGCATGGACTACCAGGGTATCTAATCCTGTTTGCTACCCATGCTTTCGCGCCTCAGTGTCAGTATCGGTCCAGGAAGCCGCCTTCGCCGCCGATGTTCCTCCTGATATCTACGCATTTCACCGCTACACCAGGAATTCCGCTTCCCTCTCCCGTACTCCAGCTTGACAGTATCACAGGCAGTTCCCCGGTTGAGCCGGGGGCTTTCACCTATGACTTATCATGCCACCTGCACGCCCTTTACACCCAGTAATTCCGAGCAACGCTTGCATCCTACGTATTACCGCGGCTGCTGGCACGTAGTTAGCCGATGCTTCCTTAGGGGGTACCGTCAACAACTGCGGATATTAACCGCCGAAGATTTCTTCCCCCCCGACAGAGGTTTACGACCCGAGGGCCTTCTTCCCTCACGCGACGTCGCTGCGTCAGGCTTTCGCCCATTGCGCAAAATTCCCCACTGCTGCCTCCCGTAGGAGTCTGGCCCGTGTTTCAGTGCCAGTGTGGCTGATCGTCCTCTCAGACCAGCTACCCGTCTTAGCCTTGGTAGGCCTTTACCCATACCAACAAGCTGATGGGACGCGGACTCATCCCCAAGTGACAGGTCCCGAAGGATCCCCGCCTTTAACTCCAGGCCCTGTGGCCCGTAGTCTTATCCGGCATTAGCCCACCTTTCGGTAGGTTATTCCAGTCTCGAGGGTAGATTATCCACGTGTTACTCACCCGTGCGCCGCTCTACTCAGCGGCCGAAGCCACCTTTCTCGCACGACTTGCATGTGTTAGGCACGCCGCTAGCGTTCGCTCTGAGCCAGGATCAAACTCTCCAGTTAAACTGTAAATGGTTTAATTAAAAGATTGACAGGCTTGATTGATTGCTGCTTGCTATTTAGTTTTCAAAGAGCAGTTTTCCACAACTTGATAGTAACACATCCCAAAGCCCCGGGCAAGGCAATAAGCCCCTTACAGCGGGACAGTAGAAAGACCACCAAACTGTGGTGAGACCTATTATTCTAATTAAAACCGGGAATATGTCAAGGGTTTTTTTCAGGCTGGTCAAAAAAAAATTTCGCTATCTGAATCCGGCCCTTAACGCGCGGGATCGGGCGCTTTAACGTCGTAGAGTTCCTTGAGTATTTCCCATGCCCCCTGCCTTAAAAGCGACTCGGCGAGCTCAAGCCCTATGGACTCGGCGCTTTCGGCGGGGCCGGTCAAAGAATCCTTTACAATCGTCTTTCCGTCGGTGGCGGCCACAAGGCCCGTGAGCCTTAAATCCCCGCCTTCCATCAATTCCCCGTAGGCGGCTATGGGGACCTGGCAGCCCCCTTCAAGCCTCTTTAAAAGGGCCCTTTCGGCCCTTACGGCCGTCGATGTCCCGGGGTGGTCGAAGAAGGCGGTAATGCCGTTTATATAATCGTCGCCGACGCGCGTCTCTATGCCGAGGGCCCCCTGGCCTATGGCGGGCAGGCATACATCAGGAGGGAGGTATTCGGTGACACGCCCCTCCCATCCCAGCCTCTTTACTCCGGCGCCCGCAAGGAGAATCGCGTCGAAGAGCCCCTCTTCGAGTTTTCTTATGCGCGTGTCGAGGTTGCCCCTTAACTGTATTATCTCAAAGTCCGGCCTCAGATGGAGAACCTGCGCCTGACGCCTCAGGCTCGACGTGCCGACCTTCGCCCCTTTGGGGAGGTCTTTAAGGGGAGTTCCGGTTCTACTGAGGACGGCGTCCCTGGGGTCTTCCCTCTCTGTTATGGCCCTCAGATGTAGCCCCTCGGGAAGGACCGTGGGCACGTCCTTCATGGAATGTACGGCGAGGTGAACCCTTCCGGCAAGGAGCGCCTCCTCAATCTCCTTCACGAAAAGCCCCTTACCGCCCACCTGCGCCAGCGGGACGTCCGTTATCTTATCGCCCGTCGTCTTTATCCTCTCAAGGGTCACCTCTGTACCGGGGTTTCTCTTCTCAAGCTCTGACTTGACCCAGTTCGCCTGCCAGAGCGCGAGCTTACTGCCCCTTGTCCCTATTACTATCTTTTTACTCAATTTTCCGTCCTTTCACCTTCAAAATTTTTAGATAAATCCCGGCACCCAAAATATCCGGGCGTGAATGCGTAAAAAAATCAATCCTCATTGGAGCCCGTCTTTTTAATGTCATCCTCCGCCATATCGAGGTCGAAGAGTTTCCTGATGGTATCGATGTACTGGTCGCCCTCCACCCTGCTCGCGTCCTTTTTAAGCCTTACTATGGGGTTATGGAGAATCTTATTGACTACCGACTTTGTCATTGAATCGAGAATTTTTTTCTCCTTATCAGAGAGGGAGTCGAGAGACCCGAGGGCCTTTTCCATCTCCACCTTTCTTACCTCATCGCAGAAGTTCCTGAGTGCGATTATGGTGGGCACCACGTCGAGGGATTTTATCCAGCGGTAGAACCTGTCTATCTCCTCATCGATTATAGCCTCGGCCTCGCCGGCCTCCTTCGCCCTCTCATTGAGATTGGACTGCACCACGCCCTGGAGGTCGTCTATGTCATACACATAGGCGTTGTCGATGTTATTCACCAGCGGGTCTATGTTCCTCGGCACCGATATGTCTATAAAGAACATGGGGCTGTTCTTTCTCTCTTTCAAGACCTCGCGGACCTCATCTTCCCTGATGATAAAACTCGACGCCCCTGTGGAGGCTATGACTATGTCCACGTTTTTAAGATGCTGTTGGTATTCCCTGAACATGATGGCCGTGCCGGAAAATTCCTTGACCATCTCAAGGGCCCTCTCGTAAGTCCTGTTTGCCACCAGTATTTCGCGTATCCCGTTATTAATGAGGTGGCGCGCCGCGAGTTCCGCCATCTCCCCGGCGCCTATGAGCATAACGGACCTGCCCGTAAGGTCGCCGAATATCTTTCTCGCCAGCTCCACTGCGGCGAAGCTGATGCTTACGGCCGCCGCTCCTATGTTTGTCTCCGTCCTTATCCTTTTGGCGACCTGAAATACCTTGTGGTAGAGTTTGTTTACTATAATTCCGGCCGAGTCATGCTCAACGGCGTGGCTGTAAGCTTCTTTTACCTGCCCTAATATCTGGGGCTCGCCGAGGACCATTGAATCGAGGCCCGCGGCGACCCTGAAGAGGTGTTTTACGGCGCCCTCGGCCTGATACGTGTAGAGGTGTTCGTCAAGGGTCTCGAGGGGTATAGTATGGTAGTCGGAGAGAAACCGCTTTACCTGCCAGAGGCCTTTTTCAATGTCATGGGCGATGGCCAGCACCTCCACCCTGTTGCAGGTGGAGAGTATCACGCCCTCGTTCAGGCCGTAGTGGTTCAAGAGCCTCCCAAGGGACTGCCCAAGCTTATCCTGCGAAAAGGAGAGCTTCTCCCTTATCTCCACGGGGGCCGTCTTATGGTTAAGCCCTACTATTATGAGGTTCATGGGCCGGCCTTTTCCTGCACTTGCATTTTAATTAACAAACAATTTTAATAACTCTATCCATGCAAAAAAATCATTTAATGCCGTGGGCGCCGCCGAGAAAGAAGTTTATCGCGAAAAAGGAGCCTATAAGCACGAGAAAGGCCGTGCCCGAAAGGAGCGCCGCCTTCCTGCCCCTCCAGCCCGACGTGAGCCTGCCGTGCAGGAGCGCCGCGTAAAGAAACCAGGTTATAAGGGACCAGATCTGGCGGGGCTTCCACACCCAGTAGCTCCCGAGGGTATACTCCGACCACATGGCCCCGGTTATCATGGCGAGCGTCAGGAGCGGAAAACCGTACTGTATGCACCTGTAGTTCAGTCCGTCGAGGAGGTCGAGGGAGGGGAGTATATAGTAGAGCCCCTTCAATTTCCTCCTCTTGAGATAACGCTCCTGGATTATGTACATGATACCCAGAAAAAAGGCGAGGGCGAAAAAGGCGTTGCCCAGAAAGGCGAGTATTACGTGCACGGGGAGCCAGTAACTTATGAGCGTGGGCGCCAGAGGCACTATCTCCTCGGGGAAGAAGGAGGCCGAGATTATAAGGATGAAGGCGAAAGGGGCGACAAAGGCCCCGAGTACCCTCTGCTTGTATCTTACGAGGAGGACCATATAAAGGGCCACCGTTATCCATGAAAAAAAGGTCAGCGACTCGTGGAGGTTCGTCACAGGGGTCCTCGCCGCCATAAACCATCGGCTCAATATGGTGAAGGTATGGAAGGCAAACCCACCGACAAGTATCCACTGCGCCGCCTTCACTACGGGCTCCTTCCTTGATACGAGGTACCCTATATAGACGAAGGTGGCCACGAGATAGGCCAGTACCGCTATGTGAAAAAAAATGTTGCTCAAGATTTTATCCTATTATATCAACGCCGAGCCCCTTAAGGGTACAGCCCCTTCCCATAAGACCCCTCAAGAAGGCGTTTATAGCCGCCCAGTCCCCCTCTTTAATCCACAGCGGAAGGGGCGAGTCCAGAAGGGCGTTGATAATCCTATATTTTTTATCATTTTTTGTCTTATTTTTCAACAGCCTCTTTCTCACCGCCCCGGCTATCTCCAAAAACAGACTGTATTCATCGCCGTATGCCCTCTCCATATCCTTACGGAGTTTTTTGGAAAGGGCGGGGAATTTTCCGGCTGTGGAAACGGCGATTGTAAGGCCGCCTCTTTTAACTGTGGCGGGCACGATAAAAGTGGAAAGGCCCGGGTCGTCTACGACGTTTACGGGGATCTTCAGCGCCTCCGCCTCCTTAAAGACCTTTTTGTTTACCGCCTTCGAGCCTGTCGCTGAAACGACGACGGAGGCCCCTTCGAGGTCGCCGGCCCTGAAGGCCCTCCTTATATGTTTTATCGTCCTATTATCAATCAATCCCTTTAGTTTTTCCGTGACTTTTGGCCCTATTACCGTAACCGTGGCCCCGGCTCCAAGGAGCGCCTCTACCTTCCTCTCGGCGACGCGGCCCCCGCCCACGACTATGGACGGTCTTTTTTCCATCGCCAAAAATACGGGGTAGTAGTTCATGGGCTGAGAAGAGTTGTCATAATGATTGGTGATTGTTTTTTCGACCCCCGTGGCGGGACTTTCAGCCCCGCCGAAAGGGTCTCAATAAGGTAATAAAAGGAGTTGGTCTTCCAACCATCGCACTTTTATTATCGCCTGAAAAGATTAAAATTACGTGAATTATTTTCATAAAATTTTGTAATCTTTTAAAAAGGAAAGGAGTGTAGAAAGAAGAGAATTGTAAGGCCCATTACATCTTTTACCTCAGAGACACACTATCATAAGGACACAAAAATCCCGCCCGTCTTTGATCAAGACCTTTATACTTAAGAAAACAAATAAGGAGGCACGGTTATGGAGAATCAGAAGAAGAACGAGGAGATATTCGAGGTGATAAAGCAGAAATTCGGCTTCGTGCCCAACCTCTTCAGGAAACTCTCAATAAGCCCCGCCGTCTCCATGGTCTATCTCAAGGGCTACGAGGCGATGGAGGGGGCGTCCCTGGACAACAGGGAAATCCAGGCCGTAAACCTCGCCGTATCCACGGAGAACGGGTGCGAATACTGTAAGGCCGCCCACACCGCCGTGGGCAAGATGGCCGGGATCTCGCCCGAGGACCTTGAACTCATAAAAGAGGGCAAGGCCCCGAGGGACGAGGGGCTTAACGCGCTCGTCACAACAGCTCGCATAATCGTGAGGAAAAGAGGCCGCCTGACGGACGAGGAACTAAGCACCATCGAGTCCATGGGCGTGGGCAGGGGCCGGGTCTACGAGATTATCGCCCTCATAGGGCTCAAGACCATAAGCAACTACGTTAACCACATAGCGAAGACGGAGATAGACGGGGAGTTTCATGGAG
>JBHHVI010000084.1:0-5749 GCA_046754225.1 Thermodesulfobacteriota bacterium
GGATTGAACGCGCCCGCCTGTAAAGAATGGGCCTGTCTTTAAAGGGCCCCCGGCATTCCCAAAAAAACCTACTCTTCTGTCTGGTCATCTTCTGCGGAGAGGGGTTCGGGGTAACTGACGCGGCCAAGAAATTTATCGCTCGTTCCGGCGAGTAGCCCCACTTCCACAATGTGTGTGCCCTCGTGTATCTCGAAACTTACCCTGTCGCTGTCTCCAACGACGAAGTCCTCTAAGAAAGCGTCCGCGTCGGGCGTCGCCTTGAAACTCCGCCATGTGAAGGGCTTTCCGTCCACGGAAATCTCAACAACGTACCTGCCCGGCTCGTTTGTTCCAGGAGGCATAAGAAGCCTTGCATGCGCCCTCACCTTTAAAGGGCCTTCGAGTGTTACCTTGAGGGGCTTGCCTTTGGAGGACTCCCACCACTTCTGGCGCCCCTTGGTAAGATGGAGCGAGACCTTCTCGCCCCCGGACGCAGCCTCGGTGGTCCACGTTATATTCTCGGTGCTCGAATAGGAGCCCACAAGGAGGCCTGTTGAAAGGAGCGCCGCCGCCACGAACCCCATGGCAAGGTATTTTGTCTTCCTCCAATGGATAGTCCTCTTCCAGCGGGTCTTCTCGATGGCGGGCCAGACCTCTTTTCTGGCGCGCTCAAGGTCGTTTGGAAAATCCACCTCAACCCATGGCATGCCCGCCGCGTTGTACGCCTTCAGACCTATCTCCCTGCAGACCGAACGGATGCCCTCGATGACCCAGCTGTTCTCCTCGCCTTTCTCGATGAGGGCGTGGACGCGGGAAAAGAGGGCGTGGGTTCCGCCGGAGTCGAAGCGTAATAGACCCAGGCTTTCGCCCCGTGCCGACTCCGGCGGCAGGTCCTTGCCGAGGTCCACCACCATGCCGTTCTGTACGGCCACCTTGGTCTGCTCTTGGCCTTTGGTTGATGTGGAGTCATAGGCGAGCACATTGCCGCCCATGGTCAAGACGCGGTCCAGTATCTCCGGCTGGAAAACGAGGTCGCAGTTCAGGAGCACGAAAGGTTCCTTGACCCAGTCCCTCGCAAGCCATAGAGAATAGAGGCTGTTGGTTTTGTCGTAGCGGGTATTCTCTATGTATTCGACGCGGCTGCCGAGGGTCTTTCGCACCTCATCGGCCTTATGGCCCACCACGACAAGCACCCTGCCTACGCCGGCGTCACTCAGCGCCTCAATCTGGTGTTCGATAATAGGACGGCCTCCCACGGGAATAAGACACTTGGGCAGGCCTTTTGACAACCTGTTCAGCCTGCTTCCGAAGCCCGCCGCTAATATTACCGCCTGCATTAAAACCCCCCTTTTATTTTAAATATCCTTTTTTATTTTAGGGCCTCTGCCGGTTTACCACGGCGCTTATCCTGCTTTTTCCATTCCTTCCACTCAGCCGGCGCGCCGTCGAACTGTACCTTTCCGTTGTACAGTAAAATCAGCCTGTCGAAAAGGTCGGTGTGAGCTGGGTCCGACAGGGAGATTACCACGGCTCTCTCGGCGGCCCGCCTGAGGATTTCATCGAGGCACCGGTGGGCCTTCTTGCCCCTTAGCCCTGGCAAAGGGTTGTCCAACACCCATACCAACGACCTGTCCCCCAGAAGTATCCCTCCAATGCGGAGCATCCGTGCCTCGTTCCGGGCAATACTGTTCGAACCCACCTTCTGCTCCAGCCCTTTCGGAAAGCTCCCAATCACCCTCAAGGCCCCGACCCGCCTTAAGGTCTCCTCCTGCTCGAAACTCAGGGTCTTCAGCCTCGGAAGGCCGAGGAGCTTCCAGACCCTGGTGGGCGGAAAGACAGGGTCCTGAGGGAGGTAGGCGACCCTGGACGAGAGGGTCCAGTCACTCTTCGTCACCTCTGTATCATCCCAGAAGATCTTTCCTTTATCGGGAAATTCCACCCCGGCCAGAATACGGAGAAGGCTCGATTTGCCGGAACCGACGTTGCCGATGACCGCGACCCGGCTACCCGGCTCGATGACCAGGTCCATGCGCTTAATCCTCGGCCTGCCGTCCTTGCCACGGGCTGAATCGAGCCTGATACGTTCGAACCGCAGTCCCGATCTCAGGGGTTCGGTGGCTTCGAAATCCGGCCTCTTTCCTCCCCCGCCCCCGCCAATTGGTCCGTCCAGGCGTAGATAGGCCCCAATCCTGTCGGCGCACGCGAGGACCTTGCCGGTGCGTGCGGCCTGACGTCCCACCTGAACCATGCGGCGGTGGACGGTAAGAGCGTAGGCGATAAATATAAAAAGGTCTCCCGGCGCTACGCGTCCTGTTTTTACTCCGTAGGAGCCTACCCAGAGGGCGAGCCCCACTGCGGCTGCGAGAACAAGGTGGACGTACAGGGTGGAACGCGCGATTAGCCTGGTGGTACGCACTTCCTTTCGCGCGCTCGACCAGTTGATCTCATCCATCTGGAGGTCCATGACGCCGGATTCAAGTCCCTCCTGAATCGCATCGGCGTAAGCGCCTTCTTTTCGCCGCTGCTTTCTCGCCGTGGACGCCACCGGGGTGGACATGACAAGACCGATAAAAAGCGCGCCAAGACCGGCCACGAAGAATATGAGGCCGAGTACGACGGAGACATAGAGCATCACCGCGCAGACAAGCAGAAAAAGGAGCCCGTTCTGAAGGCCGTGGACCATGATGCCTGAAAGGCCCGCCTTGATGCGCGCGCTGTCCCCTATGATGCGTGATATGATGTCGCCCGCCGCGCTGCGTTGACGCAGAGGAATGGCCCTCACGCCCCTCACTGCCGCGGCCCTCATGTCATGTACGGTCTGGGCGGAGAACCTCATGATGTTTACACGCTGAATCATCTCCGAGAGGCCGAGACCGATGGCCAGAAGGAGGTAGAAGGCTACGAGCCAGAAGACAGGGTCTCCCCATGCGGGCAGATACTCCACCAGAATCCTGCCCTTATGCGAACCCCTGGGGAATACCAGTTCAATCACACCGCGAAGAGGCCAGGGCATCAAAAGGCGGAAAATAACGACGGAAACGGTGGCAAGCGCGCCCCGTACGAGAGAGGACCTGTGCAGGCCCCCGAAGGCGATTATGGTTTTAATCGCCCGCTTCTTTTTCTTTTTAGTCCACACAAGAAACCTCTGGCGTCAAAGAGGCGGCCCCGGCGGGCCATAAGGCAGCATTGGATATATGCAAACCGGCACGCGGCCGGTTCAATCCCCCGGGCTCAGCACTTGAACACCGTCGGGCAGTCCGGCGGCCATACCGGCCGCGTAAAGGACCACGCCGGTTACATTTTCCGCCGCCCTTCCGGGAGCGTAAAAGACATGGCGGGCCATCGCCTTTCTGATCCCGGATTCCCGCTGCGGATGCGCGAGGCTATCCTCCACGGCCACGGCAAGGTCTTCGGGCTTCGTTACCACTTTACCGATCTTTCGTCCATATGTGTCGAGATCGAGTGCGGGAGACCGTTTTTTAAGTTTCTTAAAAACCTTGGGGACATCGATAAAAATTATGGGGCGGTCCATAAGCGTGTACTCCACGGCCACTGATGAAGCGTCGGTGATGAGGAGGTCCGCCGCGTGGAGGTAGGGTATAACGTCACAGTCCCTTACAAGGCGCACCTGCTCATTTTCCAGAGGAGCGAGTTGTGCGAACCAGTCAACATCCCTCTTGGGGTGGTCATGAGGCTTTACGAGCAAATTCCATGACCCCGCCCCGGCGATTGCCCGGATAACCTCGACGCCCATGGCGTCCAGGGCGTTGTGCTTATCTCCCGTAGGGGCGAAGAGGAGGGTCCTCCGCGCCGGGTCCATTCCCATGGAGCGAATGAGCGCCTCGCGGTCAAGCCCCCCGGCCGCGAGCGTGTCCGTCTTTGGAAACCCCGTAACAAGGCAGGTGGAGCCGTCGGCCCTTACGAGCCCGTTCTTCCGGTAGAGTTCCGCATGATAGCGCCCGGGCAGGCAGAGGATATCATAACGCAGGGCCTTCTGTCTAACGGCAAGATTTTTAAAAGAAACACCGTGGAAGATCTGCACCTTCTTACCCACGGACTTCGGAAAGAGGGTGTCGGAGAGGTGCGCCGAGACGAGGACGTCGAAGTGTTCGCCGCGGACCCGGTCTATGGGGATAACATGGCTCTTGTCCACGGGGAAGGGGTCATAGAAGCCATCGAGGTCGTATGAAACGTCGTCGTCATGGGCCCTCTTGAACCCCCCCGAGAGGAAAATCTCCACGCCCGGCACCCGGGCCAGGCGCCGGTAGACAGGGAGGAAGCAAACGAAGTGGATGGGGGCGTACCCCGTAAATAAAACCCTTTTTTTTCTCGTATTCATCTCCCTAATTTTTTTCAGCCATCAGGGCGCCGGAATCGGCGTGCCCCCTTACAAACTGTAAGATATAACGGCTGAGACAACGTGCCTGTCATAGGACTTCGTGTCGGCCTGGTTAATAGCGGCCAGCCCGTCCCTTCCGGCCTCTTCGTGGGTCCAATCCCATCCGACGCCAAGGGACCAATCCTTGGCCAGCTCTCCTTCAATACCTGCGCCGACCCTGTGGCGAACGTCGGTACGGTCCACACGGGTAACGTCGAAACGCTCCTCGGACTTGTAGAATTGGAACCTCAGTTCGTAGCCGGCCTCGGCATACCAGTCGGGGGCTACCTTTAGCCTGCCCTTGACCTTAAGCTTGTGGTCGTTGTGCGAACGGTCCACGTTCTGAACGGTTCGGGCGTCGAAGCTCTCGATACCGTTAATGCCGTTGAAGTCCACACCGAAGTCAGCCTCGTTAAGTATGAGGACCTCGGCGGCCGCGTCTGCGGTGATATTTTCAAAGGTGTATTTAAAGGAGAGTTCGGCGCCGCCGCCGAATTCCATGTCAATGCCCGTTCCGGCGAGAAAATTATCGGTGGTTCGGGTAGCATCGAAGGGGCTGTCATAGTCTTTTTTCTCGTAACCGGCGAATACCTTGCCGTAGACCTTTTCAAGCTCTGAAGAGCCCGCAATCCCCTTCGGCCCTTTCCACAGGCGGTGCTTATAGGAGGCGACGATTGATTTTTTGTCGTAGTTGCCCTTTGAATAGACCCTCTCATCGTCGGTAATCAACCCGTCGCCGGACGTATCTATGGCGTCGGAGAGATAGTTTTTCTTGAATACATCGGGCTCATAACCGACTTCCACGGAGAATACGCCGTATTTGGTTACGTCCTGCTTGATCTCAAGGGCCAACTCCAAAAAATTCTTTTCCTGATTCTGAGCGTAAATATTGTAGGTGACCCCCGGCTTGATCTCCAAATCCCTGCCTCCGAGGCCGTCCACCTTAAGGGAAAACTCGACTTCGGGTGAGGCGATAAAATCATCGGTCGACTCCATATCAGTGAACCGTCCGCTTGTCTGGCTCGCAGTACTGTTGGCGTCACGGCGTGCCTTCTGTGCCGCCGAGAGTTTATAAACGTTGCTGTTATAGGCCAACCCCAGGTCGAAATCAGCGCCCCACTTCAAGCCTCCCGCACCCCCGGCGTGGGCACCCCGGACCGCCCCTCCCCATAGTCCGAATACGCATACAAAGACAATAAGACCGTGAAGGTATTTCTCTTTAAAACCCGCCATCTCTTCTCTCCTTATCAGGATTTATTTTATTCGCGCTATATTTGCACAAATTGAAAACATTATAAAGCGCATAAATCACCGCACTCTTTCTTCCAGCAGTTAATAAGACTGTCGAGGACCTCAAGGGAATGGCTGATATTACGCCCTACCCTCGCGTTT
>JBHHVI010000085.1:0-5561 GCA_046754225.1 Thermodesulfobacteriota bacterium
GGGCCTCGTGAGGTTCGGGGCGAGGGACTACGGCCCGGAGACGGGCAGATGGACGGCGAAAGACTCCATACTCTTCGCCGGAGGGGATACGAATCTTTACGGGTATGTTTTACAGGATTCCGTGAATTTTATGGACCCGGCGGGGTTAGCATGGTGGAATGACTGGCACTATAATAGAAATCAGTTAAATAAGGTGGTGAGTTTTGAGGAAGCCAGGAAAAACTGGATAGAAATGAGCCCTGCGATGTCTCTGTATCATCAGCAGGGGCCGGACCGCCTTCAAGGGATTAAGGATTTTTATAAAAACGTCTTCGCAATGAGCAGGCCGTGGGTTCGATTCCCACCGCCTCCACCAGTTGAACCGGGCCGCGATATCTTGATGTTTTGTTTACTAAATCAAGGTGTTGCGGCCTTTTTGCATGCCCGAAAGTGAAGGGGGTGCGGAGCGGCGGCCCCTTCATTTTTCACGGCTCAATCAAATCGCAGTAACTTATTCGTCGCGAGGTGAGCGGCCTGCAGTTTTTTTATTTAAATCTTGACAATCCGAAAAATATTAATTAAATTGATAGTGATATCTCTGAAATTTTATCTTCGTCGTCACATCCAGACCATCTATGCCATCCAGAAATTTCCCTTGAGAGACGGCCGTCCCGGTTTTGTATCTTAAAAAGCCGGAGGCCAGAAAAACATAAGGCGGGTGCCATCTCTTTTTTTTCATGCCACCCCGCATTCCCTGAAGCCTGACCGTGCGGTTATCTGAATCCGTGGGTAATATGAAGGGAACAGCCTATTCAAAAACCTTCCTCGCCATGGTCCTTGCCGTCGCCCTGCCGGTAATCGGCCTCCTATGGTATTCCGTCGACGCCGCGATGGGCCAGTGGCGCGTCTCAAGGGAGATGGGCAAACTCCGTGACCTGACCCCCATCGTCTCGCAGATAAGCTGGGTCGTGCAGGAGTTGCAGGAAGACCGCGGCATGTCAACCATCTTCCTCGCATCGGGGGGGCGGAAGTTCGCCGGGGAGGTTTCAACCCACCGTCTTGAGACGGACGTAGAAATCAAAAAACTCCGCTCCGAGGTTGAGAAGTTCGACACGGCGAGCATGGACGACACAATAAGAGCGCCCCTTGAGGGGGCGCTGAAAAGGCTCGACGACCTCGGCCGCATGCGCCGGATGGTCGACGACAGGCGGATATCCTACGAGGAGATGTTTTCCTATTACACGGATGTCATAAACATATTTTTTGACGCGGTCGTCGGCATGGGTCTTGTCAGTCCCGACGCGGGTGTGGCCAATTTCATCTCATCCTATGTGAGCCTTTTACATTACAAGGAGCACGTGGGCCAGGAGCGCGCCATAGTCGGAATCGGCTTCGCGAAAGGGGGGTTCGACCGCAAGACGTACACAAGATTTGCAGGCGTCAGGGCGGGCCAGGAGTTGCTCCTCGAATTCTTCATACATACCGCAGGCCCCGCCACGGTATCGTTCTACAACAAGACAATGGACGCCGGGGCCCTTGCAGGATACAACCGCCTCCGTGGCATGGCCGTAAAGGCCGGCGTCGGCGGAAGCCTCGCAGGTACCGGCGTCGAGGAATGGTTCAACGAGATATCAAGAAAGGTCAACCTCCTGAAGGAGGTCAACGACCGGCTTAACACAGAACTTTCCTCCATGACGGGGCGGCTTTCCCTGGACGCCTACAGCCGGTTCAGGCGCACCCTCATTGCGCTTGCCGTGGTCCTCTTCGGCACATTCTCCGTTACGGCCGTGTTCATCAGGGACATTACGGAGAGGAGGAGGATGGCCGGGCGTGTCGAGAAAAACGAGGCAAAGTACCGCATGATACATGCCATGGCCTTCGACGGGCTGATTGTCGCCGACAGTGACGGGGTTCTGCTCGAATGCAACAGGAGCGCCGAGGAGATGTTCGGATACGGCCGCGGCGAACTCATTGGAGGGCGCCTCATAGAACTGGTTCCCGAGAGTTACAGGATGCGCCACGAGGAGGGCTTCCGCCGGTTTCTCTCAACGGGCGAGACGAGGATTCATGACAAGGTGGTCGAGGTGGAGGGGCTTGGAAAGAATAAAAACACCTTCCCCGTGGAACTTGTGGTCAACCACTTCAGGCAGAACGGTGAAATCTTTCTTACCGCAACCATCCGCGACATAACGGAGCGGAAGAGGGCGGAGAAAGAGCTCAGCGATAGCAACCAGAACCTCGTCGAACTCAACCGCGGCCTTGAAGCTACGGCCGTAGAAATTAAAAGTGTAATGGAAAGGGTTTCAGAAGAGGATGACCCTTCAATAAGGTTTAATTCCGGGCCCTACGGGGGTGAGATAGGGAACGCCTTCTACGACCTCGGAGAGACCTTCAACGAAATGCTCACGACCCTCGAAGAGCGCCAGAGGGAACTTGAGGAGGCAAGGCTCAGCGCTGAGGCCGCGAACAGAGCCAAGAGTGAATTCCTCGCCAACATGAGCCACGAGGTACGCACGCCCATGAACGGCGTTATCGGTATGACCGGTCTTCTCCTGGACACGGACTTAAGTGACGAGCAGCGGGAGTTCGCCGAGGCCATAAGAAGCAGCGGAGACGCCCTGCTGACCATCATAAACGAAATACTCGATTTTTCCAAGATAGAGGCAGGCAAACTTGATATGGAGATACTCGATTTTGACCTCCGCTCCATGGTGGAGGACATAGGCGATCTTCTCGGGTTCCGCGCGCAGGCCAAGGGCCTTGAGTTCGTGTTGAATATAAATCCCGAGGTTCCGGCTCTCCTGAGGGGAGACCCCGGCCGGCTCCGTCAGATTATACTCAACCTCACCGGAAACGCCATAAAGTTCACGGAGAAGGGCGAGGTCGTCATAGATGTGGGACTTGAGCGCGAGGACTGCGAAAGGGCGCTGATTCGCATCGAGGTAAGGGATACGGGTATAGGCATACCCCCCGACAGGGTGGACTTTCTCTTTACACCCTTTACACAGGCCGACGCCTCCACGACCCGGAGGTTCGGGGGCACGGGTCTGGGCCTCACCATATCCAAGAAACTCGTTGAGATGATGGGCGGACGCATAGGCGCCGGTGAAAGTGACGGAGGCGGCTCGGTCTTCTGGTTCACCGTGGACCTCGAAAAACAGCCTCACCCCGGGGTCATGGAAGAGGTGTCCCAGGTGGACATACGGGGTGTGCGGGTTCTTGTGGTCGACGACAATGAGACAAACCGAAGCGTCCTCCGCAATATCCTCACGTCCTGGGGTTGCGATTGCGGGGAGGCCTCCGACGGCCGCGGCGCCCTTGAAAAACTCGCAGAGGCCGCCCGTCAGGAAAAGCCGTACTCCATCGCAGTGGTTGACATGCAGATGCCGGTCATGGACGGCGAGACCCTGGGCAGGATGATAAAGGGAGACCCTCTCGTCAGGAATACCCTCCTTGTAATGATGACCTCCATAGGCCAGAGGGGGGACGCGAGACGCTTCGAGGAGGCGGGGTTCTCGGTCTATCTCACCAAGCCCGTAAAACAGTCGAGGTTTTATGACTGCCTTGTAACGTTACTGGGCGTCTCGAAGCGCTTCGCTGAAAGAAGGCATATTATAACCCGTCACACCATCAAGGAGAATATGAGGAGGAGGATGAGAATACTGCTGGCGGAGGATAACGTGATAAACCAGAAGGTGGCGCTCCGGATACTCGAGAAGCTCGGTTACAGGGCGGACGCCGTGGCCAACGGACGTGAGGCGTTGAAGGCGCTCGAGACCATACCTTACGACCTTGTGCTCATGGATTGCCAGATGCCGGAGATGGACGGATACGAGGCGACCCGCATCATCAGAGCCCAGGACTCTGCCGTTGCCAATCACGGCGTGCCCGTCATCGCCATGACGGCCAACGCTTTGAAGGGAGACCGCGAGAGGTGCATCGAGGCCGGCATGAACGATTATACATCCAAGCCCGTGGCCCCGGGGGCGCTTGCGGAGGTGATAGAAAAGTGGTTGAAAAAGAAGGGCTTGCCGCGCGCCGTGTTGAAGAAAACCGCTTTGGCGCAGAAGGAAAAGGTCTTTGACAGGAAGGGGTACCTTGAGCGTCTTATGGGCGACGAGGACCTGGCCGGCGAGATACTCGACGGGTTCTTTGAGGACTTTCCCGTGCAGATGTCCACTCTCAGGGAGGCCCTTGAGAGGGGCGACGCCGAGGCCGTGAAACGCGGCGCCCATACCTTAAAGGGCTCCAGCGGTAACGTGGGCGCCGTGACACTGCAGAAGGCGGCCCTTGACCTGGAGAAGGCCGGCGCATCGGGCAGCCTCGACGGAGCCCGGGATTTAATGACCGCCATGGAGGAATACTTCGGGGCTTTCAGGGCTATCGCCGAAGGCGCCTTCAGCAGGAGTTGACTTTCCCCCGGTGGTTTCCGGCGTCGCGTGGTTGTCATCTGCCCTGGATTGAAATTCAGCGGCCCTGACCTTGGGAAGCGTATTTAAAATAAGGGGTTTTCTCTTATGAAAGGGATAAAGGTCCTTGTGGCCGAAGACGACCGGACCTCAAGACGCATACTCGAGTCGAACCTTGCGAAGTGGGGCTACAATGTAACTGCTGTCTCCGACGGCGCAGGGGCGCTGGAGCAACTCCATGGAAACGACGGCCCGCAAATCGCCGTCCTCGACTGGTTGATGCCGGGGATGGACGGGGTGGAGGTCTGCAGGGCCGTGCGCAAAAAGGAAAAGGAGAGGTACACATATATCATACTCCTCACCGCAGTATCGGAGAGCGCCAAGATAGTCAAGGGTATGAACTCCGGCGCCGACGATTACGTGGTCAAGCCCTATAAGATGGAAGAGCTGAAGGTACGCCTCAACGCCGGGCGCAGGATAATCGAACTCCAGGGTGAGTTGATAGAGGCCAAGAACAGGCTTCAGAAACTCTCCATGACCGACCCGCTAACGGGCATCCTCAACAGGAGGGCCCTGTACGACAGGATGAATTCTGAAATGAGCCGGGCGGAGAGGGAAAAAGGGGAGATGAGCATCGCCATAATGGATGTGGACCTTTTCAAGAGGATAAACGACAGGTACGGCCACCTCGCGGGCGACGCCGTGCTGAAGGGTCTCGTGGAGAGGATTTCAGAGGCGCTCCGCCCCTATGACACCGTGGGACGTTTCGGCGGTGAGGAGTTTCTGGTGGTGCTACCCGGCAACGCCGGGGAGGACGCCCGCAAGATTTGCGAGAGGGTGCGTAGAGCGATAAAATCAGCACCCTTCACCTATGAGGGGGCGAAGATGGACATAACCGTGAGCATAGGGGGGGCCGCGTGGAGCGCAGGGACCGAGGCCAACGCGCTTATATCGGCCGCCGACGGCGCACTGTACAGGGCAAAGGAAGAAGGGCGCGACAGAGTGGTTCTCGCGTAGGGGGTGTACCTCCAAAGAGGCTTCCGGGCGGGTCTGACACTGCAATTGTTAATTCTGCGGTCAAAGCGGTGTTACCTTATGGTAAAGGTGAAAAATAAATCTGTCCCCTTTTTTGCTTCAAGATCCGCTTCAAATAAGTACCCCGAAAAATACCCT
>JBHHVI010000086.1:0-5209 GCA_046754225.1 Thermodesulfobacteriota bacterium
ACCATGACCGATAAATCCGCCGCCAGAAGGTTCGCAAAGGCCCTTATAGACCTGGGTAGAGTTGACAATTCCTGCGAGAGGCTCGGACGCGGGCTGCGCACCGCACTGGGAGTTTTCGAAGGAAGCCCGGAACTCTACAGGGTGCTTCAGAACCCCATGTACAGTCTCGATGAGAGAAAGGGTCTCATGGACAAGGTCTCCGAGGCCGCCGGCCTCGAAGCCCCCGTCGCCAAGTTTATTGACATACTCGTCCAGACTCGCTCCATAAGACTCCTTCCCGATATCGTTTCGGCTTACGTAAGGTATGAGGACGAGATTACAGGCAGGGTCAGGGCCACGGTAGAGTCTCCCGGCGAACTGCCTGAGCCTGTACTGGCGGAGATAAAAGAAAAACTTAAAGCCATGACCGGCAAAGAGATTGTCCTTTCCTCCTCGACTAACAGCGCGCTTCTTGGGGGCATGGTTATTAACATGGGCAACACCGTTATAGACGGCAGCCTGAAAACGCAGATAGAGGCCCTGAGGGACAAGCTCATCGAGGGCGCCTGATACTTAAGAAGTTAAAAAAGGTTTTGAAAAAATCATTTATAGGGGTGGATTAAAATGATTAAGGCAGAAGAGATAAGCAGTCTGATAAAGACCCAGATACAGGGTTTTGAGAAGGAGGTTGACATCCAGGAGGTGGGCTCCGTCATCTCCGTTGGAGACGGCATCGCCAGGGTCTACGGTCTTGAAAAGGTGATGGCCGGAGAGCTTGTGGAGTTTTCCGGAGGCCTTTACGGGATGGTCCTTAACCTGGAGGAGGATAACGTAGGTGTGGCGGTCCTCGGAGGCGACTACGGCATCAAGGAAGGGGCCACCGTCAAAAGGACGGGTAAGATCGTCGAGGTGCCCGTCGGAGAGGCGCTTATGGGCAGGGTCGTGGACGCCCTCGGTCAACCCGTGGACGACCTGGGGCCCATCGAGGCCGAGGCCGCGGGGCGCGTGGAGATAAAGGCCCCCGGAATCGTCGCCAGGAAATCGGTCAAGGAGCCGCTCCAGACCGGGATCAAGGCCATAGACTCCATGATACCCATAGGCAGGGGGCAGCGTGAGCTTATAATCGGCGACCGCCAGACGGGAAAGACGGCCATAGCCATAGACACGATAATCAACCAGAAGGGCCAGGACGTAATGTGTATTTACGTCGCCATAGGCCAGAAACAGTCCACCGTGGCTCAGATAGTGGAAAAACTCCGCCAGCACGGCGCCATGGACTATACCGTCGTCGTGGCCGCCACGGCGTCAAGCCCGGCCCCGCTCCAGTTCATAGCCCCCTACACGGGTTGCACCATTGGCGAGTACTTCAGGGACAACGGCAAGCACGCGCTCATAATATACGACGACCTTTCCAAGCACGCCGTGGCATACAGGCAGCTCGCCCTTCTCTTGAGGAGGCCCCCGGGACGCGAGGCATACCCCGGAGACGTCTTCTATCTCCACTCGAGACTCCTCGAGAGGGCCGCCAAGCTGAGCGATGAACTCGGAGGCGGCTCCCTTACGGCCCTGCCCGTCATCGAGACGCAGGCAGGAGACGTATCGGCCTACATACCGACAAACGTTATTTCCATAACGGACGGTCAGATATTTTTGGAGAGCTCGCTCTTCTATTCGGGCATCAGGCCCGCCATCAACGTCGGCCTTTCCGTCTCCCGTGTGGGAGGAAGCGCGCAGGTGAAGGCCATGAAACAGGTCGCCGGCACGCTCCGTCTTGAACTCGCCCAGTACAGGGAGCTCGCCGCCTTCGCGCAGTTCGGAAGCGACCTGGACCCAGCCACCCAGCGCCAGCTCGCAAGGGGCGCGAGGCTTGTGGAGGTCCTGAAGCAGAGCCAGTACACGCCTATCCCTGTGGAGAAGCAGGTGCTTGTTATCTACGCGGCCACCAACGGATATGTTGACGAGTATCCCGTGGAGGTGCTCCTTAAGTACGAGAGCGAACTCCTTACCTTCTTCGAGACGAGACACCCTGAGATACTCGGCGCCATCGCCGAGAAGAAGACCATCGACGAGGACTTGAAGGGCAGGGTCAACTCCGCCCTCGATGAATTCAAAGGGCTTTTCAGCGTTGAGGCGCAGAAGTAGTCCCGGCGCGGCTACAGCCCCGGGCCTGTAAGGATTCTTTTCATTAACCGCATTGGGCGGCAGGGGGAAGGCGTCAGAAGGATAGGGCGAGGGGGATTGGGGTTTTTTTTATCGCTAAATGGTTGGAGGCGGCTGGTAACTCCGCCGCGTTTAACGTGAAATAAAAAATTTTTAGGTTTCAGGTAAGATATGCCCGGTTTAAGAGAAATAAAAAGAAGAATAAAGAGTGTAAAGAACACCGAGCAGATTACCAAGGCTATGAAGATGGTATCCGCCGCAAAGCTCCGTAAGGCGCAGGATGATATCATCGCCGCGAGGCCTTACAGCGAAAAGATGAACGAGCTCGTAACTTCTCTCGCGTCAAAGGCATCGGACGAAAGCCATCCTTTCCTTTCGGGCGAGGGCGGCCCCAATGTGGGGCTTATCCTTGTGACCTCGGACCGCGGGCTCTGCGGAAGTTTTAATACCGTGCTGTTAAGGACGGCCGAGTTGTTTGTGGAAGAAAGGCCTGAAGCGAAAATAAGTTTAAGCCTTGTTGGAAAGCGCGCCGGGGAGTATTTCAAAAGGCGGGGGGCCGATATGATAGATTCAAGGCCGGCCGGCTCGGTAAGGCCCGGATACGACACCGCCGTTGAGATAGCCAATAAAATGTCCGACCTTTTTCTGAAAGAGGAACTCGACGAGGTTCATATAATTTACAGCAAGTTTATCTCGGCCCTTACCCAGGAGCCCGTCGTTCAAAAACTCCTTCCCGTTACGGCTGAAAAGGAAGAGGGGAAAGAAGGCCAAGAGGGGGAAGAGGAGCTCGGCCGGGAGATTGACATCCTTTACGAGCCTTCTGCCGGGGAGGTGCTCGCCAGCCTCCTGCCCAAGTACATAGAGGTTCAGATATTCAGGGCGCTCCTCGAGTCCGCGGCGAGCGAACACGGGGCTCGGATGACCGCCATGGACTCGGCCTCGCGTAACGCCGGGGATATGATAGGTTCACTTACGCTCAGGTACAACAGGCTCCGCCAGGCGGCTATAACCAAGGAGCTTATGGAGATTATAAGCGGCTCCGAGGCGTTAAAGGCTTAGTGGTTTTTTATTTTATTAACGGACTCCGGGGCGGGCCAGAGCGCGCTCAGCCCGGTGAAAGGCAAAAGTTTTTTAAGGAGGTCTTTGTATTATGAGCGAGAATAATATCGGTAGAATCACACAGGTCATAGGCCCTGTCCTTGACATCGAATTCCCGCCGGGCAAACTCCCGGCAATTTACAACGCCATAAAGGTCACCAACGCCTCCATAAGCGACAAGAAATGGAACCTCGTCGTCGAGGTGGCGCTGCACCTCGGCGAGAACACGGTGCGTTGCATCGCCATGGACGCCACCGAGGGGCTCGTCAGGGGCACCGAGGCGATGGACACGGGGGCCGGAATATCGGTCCCGGTGGGTAAAGAGGTCCTCGGAAGGATTCTTAACGTCATAGGGGAGCCCGTGGACGAACTGGGCGAGGTCAAGACCGAGAAGACCCTCCCCATACACAGGCCCGCCCCCACATTCGCCGACCAGTCGACGAAGATGGAGGTCTTTGAGACGGGCATCAAGGTCGTCGACCTCCTTACACCGTATTTGAAGGGCGGAAAGATAGGCCTCTTCGGAGGGGCCGGTGTGGGAAAGACGGTCCTCATCATGGAGCTTATAAACAACGTCGCCATGCAGCACGGCGGATTCTCCGTATTCGGCGGAGTGGGCGAGAGGACGAGGGAAGGAAACGACCTCTGGATGGAGATGAAGGAGAGCGGCGTCATCGACAAGGCGTCCCTCGTTTACGGACAGATGAACGAGCCTCCCGGGGCGAGGGCGCGTGTTGCCCTTACGGCCCTCACAGAGGCCGAGTATTTCAGGGACGAAGAGGGCCAGGACGTGCTCCTCTTTATCGACAACATCTTCAGGTTCGTTCAGGCCAACTCCGAGGTCTCGGCGCTCCTCGGACGCATACCCTCGGCCGTCGGCTATCAGCCAACCCTTTCCACGGACGTCGGTGAACTGCAGGAGAGGATTACCTCCACGACAAAGGGCTCCATCACCTCTGTTCAGGCCATTTACGTGCCCGCCGATGACCTTACGGACCCGGCCCCGGCAACGACATTCGCGCACCTCGACGCCACGACGGTCCTTTCGCGTCAGATAGCTGAGCTCGGAATATACCCGGCCGTGGACCCTCTGGACTCCACCTCCCGGATACTCGACCCGCAGATAATCGGAGACGAGCATTACGCCATCGCGAGGGAGGTCCAGCAGATACTCCAGAAGTACAAGGAGCTTCAGGACATCATCGCCATCCTCGGCATGGACGAACTCTCCGAGGACGACAAGCTCGCCGTGGCGAGGGCGAGGAAGATCCAGAGGTTTTTGTCGCAACCCTTCTTCGTGGCCGAGCAGTTCACGGGCTCGCCCGGCAAGTACGTGGGCATAAAGGATACGATAAAGGGCTTTAAGGAGATAGCCGACGGCACGCACGACGAGGTCCCCGAGCAGGCCTTCTACATGGTGGGGACCCTCGAAGAGGCCCTTGAAAAGTCCGAGAAGTTAAAGGCGACTGCTTAAGTATTTTTATCGCTGAACCAGTTCGGACGGTCTTTTTTGTAAGGGTCATTTGTAAGTTTATAGTAAGAGGATAAAATGGCGGACAACTTTTTGCTCGAGATCATAACGCCCTACAGAAAACTCCTCTCCGAGGAAGTCGAAGTGGTGACGGCCCCGGGAGAACTGGGCGAGTTCGGCGTATTGGCCGGCCACGCCCATTTCTTCACCCTCCTGAAGGCGGGCAGGGTCACCTACAAGACGGGAAGGGAGTCGGCGAGCATTGCCGTAAGCAGGGGTTACGCCGAGGTCGGCCCTGAAAAGACGACGCTGCTTGTGGACGGCGCGGCCGCCGCAGGCGAGATAGACCTCCCGGCCGTCAGGGAGGAACTGAGGGAGGCCGAGGAGAAGTTGAACGCCCTTACAGAGAACGACCCGGACTGGCGCTCCGCCACGGAGGCCGTTGAATACGCCGAGGCCCGGATAAGCGTAAAAGAAGATTAGCGTCACCCCCCCGTTTCT
>JBHHVI010000087.1:0-5018 GCA_046754225.1 Thermodesulfobacteriota bacterium
CTGAATTCCTCTATCCTCTTTACTATATCCTCGTCCGCTTCGTCGAAGGCCATGAGGATGACGCCGAGGATGGAGCCGCTGCTCTTCATGACGGCGTCGGGCCTTTTGCCCCCCACCTCCTCAAAGGCGAGCTCCATGTGCTTCTCCCTCTTCAGTTTCGCGGAAATCAAATCAAGCAAAAAATCCTTTAATTCCATCTCATATTCTCCTTAATAAGTGAAGGCAGGGTATTTATTAATGGTATAAAGGGCAGTCGCTTTTTTGTCAAGCGGAAGGCTGATATTATAAAATTAACCCCCCCTCCCCGCCGGCCCTTCTTTTTCGTTCTCATAGCCCCGCGCCTGTGATAGACTATTAAATTAAGCTCTATTGGATTGGAGGAGTAACCCCGCCCCGGCCTTACGGGGTTGGCTTACGGAAGACCCTGTTAACGAACAAATAGAAGCATAAAAATTTATCTTGAGCCGCAACCTCCACGATGGCGGCTCAAGGCTTTGGAAAGGGAACGATGAAGAGAAAAGAAACATTCAGGAATATCGCGATTATAGCCCATGTGGACCACGGCAAGACCACCCTCGTCGACGGCCTCCTGGCCCAGAGCGGCACCTTCCGGGCGAACCAGGAGGTGGCCGAGCGGGTCATGGACTCCATGGACCTTGAGCGCGAGAGGGGCATCACCATAACGGCCAAGAACACCGCCGTCTGGCATAAGGAAGTAAAGATAAATATCGTTGACACGCCGGGCCACGCCGACTTCGGCGGCGAGGTGGAGCGGAGCCTCAACCTCGTGGACGGCGCTCTCCTCCTCGTGGACGCCAGCGAGGGCCCGCTACCCCAGACCCGTTTCGTGGTGAAAAAGGCCCTTGCTAAAAGCCTACCCATAATCCTCGTAATCAACAAGATTGACAGGTCTGACGCGCGCATAGAGGCCGTTGTCGATGAGGTATACGACCTCTTTATAGACCTCGGCGCCACGGAAGACCAGATCGAGTTCCCCATCCTCTACACCAACGCCAAGGCGGGCGTGGCCCATAGAAAGATCGGCGACTCCTCCACGGACCTGACGCCGCTATTCGAGACCATACTCTCTGAGATACCCGGCCCAGTGGCGAGCGACGACCTCGCGGCGCAGTTCCTCGTGACAAACCTCGAGTACGACCCCTACGTGGGCCAGGTTGCCGTGGGAAGGCTCGGTAACGGAACCCTTGAGATGAACAGGACCTACAGCCTCTGCGCCGAGGAGGGCGTAAGACACGGGGTAAAATTCTCGGCATGCTATACCTTTCAGGGGCTCCGTAAGATAAAGGTGGACAGGCTCGAGGCCGGGGACATCATAGCCGTCGCCGGCGTGGAAAATGTGAAGATAGGCGACACCATCTCTTCAGACGAGGCGCCTGAGGCGCTGCCGCGCATAACAGTGGACGAGCCCACGGTCTCGATGGTCTTTTACGTGAATAACGGCCCCTTTGCAGGCAGGGAGGGGAAGTTCCTCACATCGCGCCATTTAAAGGAGAGGCTCGAAAGGGAAGTCCTCGGAAACGTCTCCCTGCAGGTCAAGGAGACGGGGCGAGCCGACGCCTTCGAGGTCTACGGCCGGGGCGAATTGCAGATGGCGGTCCTCATCGAGACGATGAGGCGCGAGGGGTACGAGTTCATGGTCTCAAAACCAAGGGTCATAACGAGGGAGGTTGACGGAAAGGTGACCGAGCCCATGGAGCTGGTATTCCTCGACATACCCGACGACAAGGTGGGCGTGGTAACGGAAAAACTCTCGGAGCGCAAGGGCAGGATGACCAACATGCAAAACCACGGCCACGGCCGCGTCACCATGGAGTTCGCCATACCGTCGAGGGGGCTTATCGGTTTCAGGAGCCAGTTCCTAACATACACAAAGGGAGCGGGAGTCATGAACACGCTATTTAACGGACACGCAACCTGGTTCGGCCCCATACCCCAGCGGATAAGCGGCGCCCTTGTGGCCGACAGGCAGGGCCGCGTCACGGCATACGCCAGTTACGCCATGGTCGACCGGGGCGAGCTCTTTGTCGAGACGGGCACGGAGGTCTACGCCGGCATGGTAATAGGAGAGCGCAACAGGGGCGATGACCTTACCGTCAACATCACGCGGGAGAAAAAACTGACCAACATGCGGGCCGCCTCTTCCGACACCACCGTTACGCTCCTTCCTCCCCGGATCCTCTCCCTCGATCAATCCATTGAGTTTATCGCCGAGGACGAGCTCGTCGAGGTTACGCCAAAGAGCATTCGGCTGAGGAAGAGCGAGCTCGACGCCGGTAAACGCGGCTCGATGAAGAAAAAAGGGGGGGTCTCTTAGCCCCCTATCGCGTCTCCAGGCGGCGGCAAACCGGTTCACACGGGACTAATTGCCTGCGGACTTCTGAGGCCGTGGGTTTTTTCGCAACAACGCCTTATCCGTAAAATGATATTGTCTGGATTAAAGGGCATATTTCAGGTACAATACCAATAAATTGAAAGGCGAAAAATATATCAACAGGTGAACAGTATCTCTTCATTAATAAGTGGTAAAGGGGGCCTCGCTCTACTGGCCTTCATGGTCTTGATTTCACCACGCATAGGTTTTGCCTCAGGTTTCAAGACGTCAAACCACGGCGCAAAGGCGACTGCCATGGGTAACGCCTTTACCGCCACAGCGGATGACCTCTCGGCGATGGCCTATAACCCGGCGGGGCTGACAGAGTCCATGGGAACCAACACATACCTCGGGGCCACAGCCGTAATCCCTTCGTATACCTATACCAGTCCTTCCGGAACCTCGGAGGACGGCGAAGACATTGTGTTTTTCCCCTTCCACTTTTATATCTCATCGGACTTTGACGCGAAAAACATGGTCTTCGGTCTGGGGGTCTTTTCACCTTTTGGATTGGGCACAAAGTGGGACGAAAAAGGCCTGGTAAGGTTTAACGCGACTGAAAGCACGCTGGAGACGGTTGTAATCAACCCCACGGTAGCATGGAAGTTGCTGCCGACGCTGTCGATAGGGGCCGGCGTAGATTACATGTATTCAAAAGCGAGTCTCGAAAGTATGGTCGATCAATCCCTATTCGGGGCGGGGGACGGGCATTTTATCATCGAGGGGGACGGGGACGGCTGGGGTTACAATATAGGAGTGCTTTTCACCCCCACCGATAGGCTCAGGCTCGGCCTGGCATACAGGAGCAGGATAAAAGTCGATTATAGCGGCAGCGCCGACCTCGAGAATATCGCGCCGTCCCTTCAGCCTCTCTTCGGCGGTTCCAGCTTTTCTACCGGTGGCGGTACGTCTATAGAATTCCCGGACGTAATAAGCGCCGGTATAGCATACAACCCCACAGAGAGGCTCAAAGTCGAACTCGACCTGGAATGGACTTTGTGGTCAAGTTACCAGAGCTTCGTTATAGACATGCAAAATGAGGTCCCGGCCGCGGGGTTTGTAGACATCATTGAAGATAAGAACTGGAGGGACGTAGGGGCCATAAAGGTCGGTGTTGAATACAGGGCCTCAGAGCGGTTTTCCTTGAGGGCCGGATATGTATATGACAATTCACCTGTGCCTGAGAGTACCCTTCAACCGAGGCTCCCCGACTCGGACCAGCAGAACATAAGCCTTGGACTCGGGTACAGCAGAGAAAGGTTCAATATAGACCTTGTATATATCGCTGTGATTTACGAGGAAAGGGATGTGAACAATAGCATCCTTAGCGGAGAATACGAAACCTCAGCCAGCCTCGTCGGTGTGAGCGCAGGTTATGGGTTTTAAGAGGTGTGTCTTTAAAAACATTGCGCCGCCGGTTTTTTTGCAGGAAACAGGGTCGTCTGTCAGGCGTGGCGCGTTATAATGGGTCTGTGCCGTTGAGCCTGCACCAACTGTCGCTGATTTAATCAGGATTACAACCGCAACACGCCGGTTTTTTCCAACCCCCTCTTGACCGCCCTGAGCCCCTTCCACATATCCCTGCACTGAGCCCGGTTCTTTTTACATCAAGCAGTCACGAATAAGAAGGCGGGTGATTTCCCCATAAATCACCGGGCAGGCGAAAAAATTGATTTTTATCATGTTTTTTTATTAAATAATCGCTTATTATATCAAAATCCAATAATATCTAAAATCAGGAGGAGGCGTAAGTTGATGGAGAATATACTTGAAAAGGAAAAGATACTCGACGTGAGGGAGACGGCCCCTCCCGAAAGGCACCCGGCAATCTTCAAGACTTTTGCGGACCTCGGCCCCGGAGAGTCTTTTATACTCGTAAACGACCACGACCCGAAGCCGCTTGTCTACCAGCTTCAGAACGAGCACGACGGGGAGTTCGAGTGGTGGCCCCTTGAGCAGGGACCCGAGGCCTGGAGGATAAGGATAGTAAAGAGGAGAAAGGTGGAGACCGAAAGGACGGTCACCGACTACATGCAGGAGGACCACAGGCGCCTCGACCATATCTATAACGATTTTCAGGAGGCCTATAAGGAGGGGCGCTGGGACGCCGCCGCCGCCGCGTTCAGGGAGTTCAGCCTCGGGCTCAGAAGGCATATAAGGGCCGAGGAGGAGATACTCTTTCCTGCCTTTGAGGAAAAGACGGGCATGCAGGAGAGCGGCCCCACCTTCGTGATGAAGATGGAGCATACGGATATTAAGGAGTTGATGGACAGGATAACGAGCTCCACCGACGCGAAGGAGAGAGAGAAGGTCTCGGAGAGTACCGACGCCCTGACGAACTTCCTCGCCGACCACAATATGAAGGAAGAGCACATACTTTATCCGGAGTCCGATTCCTTCCTTAATGATGTGGAGCGGAAGGATTTTATCAGAAAGGCCCAGGCACTTTAACGGCCGCCCTGTGAAAAGAGAAAAGCCCCCTCAAAAAGGGGGCTTTTTTAATTGGAAGAGGTGTAAGATTCGTAAGACTAAGGCCTTAAACGGCCACAGGCTCCATCTTATCATTTCCGGCTATCCTGAGGTCGTGCTCGACCATCTTGGTAACGAGTTCCCTGAAGGAAGTCTC
>JBHHVI010000088.1:0-4781 GCA_046754225.1 Thermodesulfobacteriota bacterium
TACAGGGATAAACTGTGATTTATATCCGGAGTCCGCGATGGGGGGCGCCGGACAAAATGTGAAGACCCCTGTGACATCTTAAACCACAAGACCATATTAAATTTTAACACTATTACCGGCCATAGTCAATGAAAGCCCGGGGAGGCGGGTTTGGCGATAAAGGGCGGTGCGTTAAGGGGGGGGCTGTTTACGCGCGGGTACTCTTTATAGGGGGGCTAACCCTCTTTTAAGCCTTCCAGTCTCTTTCTTATCGCCTCGGGCAGATGTATCCCCTCTGTATCAAGCGTGGAGAGGGCCCTTGACAGGACATCGATCTTGTCTTTTGTTGACAGGCCCTTGTGGATGAGGATGTGCTTTTCACCCTTTAAAAGGAAGAGGCCGCCATGGGTGTTGACCTCGCCTTTCCTCAAGTCCTCGTAGCCGAGTTGAATCGACAGGCGCCGGGCGGCCTCTTCGAGCTTTTCCAGTACTTGGTCGTCTTTCATGCCCTGTATTTTCCTTATTTACCATTTTGCTGTCAAGAAGATTAAATTTTTATGGAGCCGACGCAAGGGAAAATAAGTGGTTGACATGACATACCCGTTGGATTATATTTTAACGACAAAAAGTTTCACCCTTTAGAAACGCTGGAAAGGAGACAGGAGTAAATGTCCGAGAATATAGTAGACGTCAAGGATTCGAATTTTGAAACCGTTGTGCTTGGATCGGAGACACCGACGCTTGTGGATTTTTGGGCAAGCTGGTGCGCCCCGTGCAGGGCGCTTGCCCCACTCGTTGAGGAGATAGCAGGTGAATTCACCGGAAAGCTCAGGGTGGTGAAGATGAACGTCGATGAAAACCCCTCCACCCCCGGCAGGTACGGAGTAAGAGGCATCCCCACTCTAATCCTCTTTAACGAGGGCAAGGTGGTGGACCAGGTCGTGGGGGCTGTCCCAAAAAAGCAGATTACAGACCTTGTAAATAAGGCCGTTAAATAAATCTCTTTATAATAGAGCACATATAAAAAAAAAAGGGACAGTTCCATGAGGCGCTGTCCCTTTTTTGTTATACGGGGTTTTCCGGCCCCATATGGGGGTAAAAGGCCGCGCGCGTTTCGGGCTTTAGGGCCGGGTGCCTTTTCATCGTGTCCACTCCGGCGCATATATTCATTAAACAAGGTTTGCCCGAATAATCCTCCGAATAAAATGATTTGCCGAATAAGATGATAAGACCGTCCTTTAAATGCGTTTTTGTATCCTTCCTCGTCTTTTTTCTGACAATGACCCCGGGGTGCACCAGGAGTTCTGAAAAGGAGAAGGAGAAGGGGGTAGGGGTCACCGTGGCGAGGGTGGGTGACAGGGTGGTGGGCTTCAAGATCAAAACATTCGACGGCCCGGAGTTCGATCTCGCCAGCACGTCGGGCAGGCCCGTTGTCATAAACTTCTGGGCGAGCTGGTGCGGCCCATGCAGGCTGGAGGGAGAGACCATGCAGAAGCTTTACCTCGCCTTTAAGGACCGTGGGGTGGTCTTTGTCGGTGTGGCCGTTCAGGACGACGCCGAAGCTTCCAGGAAATACATAAAGAGGTTCGGATGGACCTTTCCAGCAGGTCCCGACGAAACCGACGGCATAAGGCAGGCCTATAATGTCTTCGGCATACCCAGGACCTTTGTCGTCGGAAGGGACGGCATCGTAAGCTATATGAGAAGCGGCGCGGTCACCGAGAGGGAGCTCATTCGGGAGATAAAGAAAATCCTGTAAGGCAAGCCCCCTTAACGGGGCGCTGTCCTTAAAACTGCCGTCCGGCGGTTTTCTTTTTAAGCTTTATCCAGACAAAAAAACGTCCATGGGAGCGCGGCAAACCCGCCCCTGTTGCAAGAGGCCTCCAACCCTGTTAAACTCTATTAAACATAAGGGTTTTTAATCTTAAGCGGGTTGACCCGGGCTTGTTCGGCGCCCACTGCCGTTTATGGCGTCAAAGCGGGTTCTCTCAGCGGGTTCTCTCAAAGGAGAGGCAGGTATTGGGTGGCTTTGAAACTCTCTAAAGGAGCACGGACAGTCCTCAATAAGAGGTATCTTAAAAAGGACGGGTCCGGGGCGGTCGTGGAAACGCCCGGGGAGATGTTCAAGAGGGTGGCGGGAAGCGTGGCCGCCGTGGAGGAGTCTTACGGGTCCAAAGGGGACGCCTTGAAATATACAGGCGAGTTTTACCGCATCATGGCCGGTCTGGAGTTCCTCCCCAATTCTCCCACCCTGATGAACGCCGGGCGCAGGCTCGGCCAGCTCGCGGCCTGTTTCGTCCTGCCTGTCGAGGATTCCCTTGAGTCCATCTTCGAGGCCGTAAAGGAGACGGCCATAATACACCAGTCCGGTGGAGGCACCGGGTTTTCCTTCAGCCGCCTCAGGCCCGCCGACGATATAGTGGACTCCACGGGAGGGGTGGCGAGCGGGCCTGTTTCATTCATGAGGGTCTTTAACGCCGCCACAGAGGCGATAAAGCAGGGGGGGACGAGGCGCGGGGCGAACATGGGCGTATTGAGGGTGGACCACCCCGATATAGTCGATTTCATAACTGTAAAGGAAGACCCCTCGGAGTTCGCCAACTTCAACCTCTCCGTAGCCGTAACGGACGCCTTCATGGAGGCCCTATTAGGGGATAAGGGGGCCCGGTATCCTCTCATAAACCCGAGGACGGGAAAGACGGTGGGCCTGAAGAAGGCCTCCGAGGTCTTTGACCTTATCGTAAAGTGCGCATGGGAGAGCGGCGAGCCCGGCGTCCTCTTCATAGACAGGATAAACGCGGCCAACCCCACGCCCAATGTAGGCGAGTTCGAGGCCACCAACCCCTGCGGCGAGCAGCCCCTTCTGGCCTATGAGCCCTGCAACCTCGGTTCCTTAAATCTCGCGAAGATGGTGAGGAAAGAGGGCGGCGACTTTGAGGTGGATTATAAGAAGCTCGAAGAGACGGTGCGCCTCGCCGTCCGGTTCCTCGATAACGTTATAGACGCGGGGCGCTATCCCGTGCCGGCCATAGAGACTATGGCGAAGGGTAACAGGAAGATAGGGCTCGGCGTAATGGGTCTCGCCGATATGCTCGTAAGGCTCAGGATAGTTTACGGCTCAGATGAGAGTTTTGAACTCGTTGAAAAGGTCATGGGGTTTATAACCAATACCGCCCGGGACGAGTCCATGAGGCTCGCGAAAGATAGGGGGGCCTTCCCCAACATAAAGGGGAGCGTCTACGACAGGCCGGGATTCGAGCCTGTCCGTAACGCCACGGTAACGACTATCGCGCCCACGGGCACGCTCAGCATAATAGCAGGGTGTTCTTCGGGCATAGAGCCATTCTTTTCCCTCTCTTACACCAGAAGGGTCCTTGGCGGCGTGGAGATACCCGAGGTAAACCCCCTTGTAGAGGAGGCGGCCAGAGACGAGGGGTTTTACTCGCCGGGCCTCGTTGACTTCATCGCCGCAGGCGGGGATATGAAAGACAGGGAAGATGTCCCTGATGAGATAAAAAGGCTCTTTGTGACGGCCTTTGATATCCCCCCCGGGGTCCATATAAGGATGCAGGCGGCCTTTCAGAAACATACGGACAACGCCGTCTCCAAGACGATAAACCTCCCGGAAAACTCGGCCGCGGAGGACGTTAAAAGGGCCTTCGGCCTCGCCTACGAACTGGGTTGCAAGGGCGTTACCGTATACAGGACAGGCACAAGGGCCGCCCAGGTCCTCACCTGCAGAAGCCCTCTTTATTGCTGAAGCTCTTTAGTTAAGAGTTGAAAAAAGGGCGGGCGCAAGGCACCGGCAGGTTCCGGCGCGCAAAAACCCGCTCTACCGCTGAATTTTTTGGACAATCCCTTGAAAATCTGGTAAAACCTCTTTGCGTTTTCAAGGTATCCTTATTAGCGTCCCGGAATTTGCCCGGACCTGAGTTGATATTATAAGGAGTTCAGCCCATGAAGATATCACCCTCCATACTCTCGGCGGACTTTACAAGGCTCGGCGAGGAAGTTAAAGCGATTGAAGAGGCGGGGGCCGATTATATCCACGTCGACGTAATGGACGGGAGGTTCGTTCCCAATATCACCATAGGCCCTTTTGTCGTAAAGGCGATAAAGGGGGCCGCCACGCTCCCCCTTGACGTGCACCTGATGATAGAGGAGCCGGAGAGGTTTATCGCCGACTTCGCGAAGGCGGGCAGCTCCATAATAACCGTCCACGTGGAGGCGACGAGGCATCTGCACAAGGTGGTGCAGATGATAAAAGACGGAGGGGCGAGGGCAGGGGTCTCCCTAAATCCGGCTACACCCGTCAATACCCTTGAGGATATCTTGCCTGACCTTGACCTTCTCCTCGTTATGAGCGTAAACCCCGGGTTCAGCGGACAGGGCTTCATCCCCGGAAGCTTAAAGAAGATAAGGGAAGTGCGCTCTATGGTCTCTTCGAAGGGGCTCACTACGGAGATCGAGGTGGACGGCGGCATAAAGGTGGATAATATAAGAGAGGCCGCGGCGGCCGGGGCCGACGTATTTGTCTCCGGCTCGGGCGTCTTCGGGGCGCCTCCCTACGGGGATACGATAAAGAAAATGCGCGAAGAGCTGGACTCTCTATAAAGGCGGCCATTAAAGTTTTAATCAAAAAAACTGGAAAGACCCTTGTAAGATGTTATAATACTTATAGTTGATCCGTCCACGAAGTTTCAACCATCCGGAAATTCACCTTGCGTAAAAAAGGGGGCACAAGGCCTCCCTGCGGCTTTTTAAGAGAACGCGGCGCATATCTTTTCAATCCTGAAAGGCCC
>JBHHVI010000089.1:0-4730 GCA_046754225.1 Thermodesulfobacteriota bacterium
ACCTTGATTATCAGGGGAGGGGAGAAGCCCCGGGCCTTCAGGTGCCTAACCGCCCTTAGCGTTTCCGCCTTTGCGCCCCCTTTGAGAGAACATTTGTTCTTCCTCGACCACTTTGTAAGGGCCCTGAGCGCGGCCTCCTTTTCAACGTCCTCATCGAAACTGGAGAGGGTCTTTTGAGCTATCTCCCGTGAAACCCCCTTTGAGAGCAATTCCGAGGTAATCTTGGCCGCCCCCCAGTTTTTGTTCCGTAGCCTTGAGGCGGCGAGCGTGGCGGCGAACCTCTTGTCGTCCAAAAGGTCTGCTTCAATAAGATAATCCACGCTGCGAGAGATATCCACGGAGGCGTAGCCCCTGGCCCTGAGTCTTTCTCTGACCTCCTTTACGCTCCTATCCCTGTAAGAGAGGAATTTTATGGCGACGGCAAGGGCGTCGGGGGGGGCGGGTTTTTCATCGGACATAAACCGGGACATAAGACGCAGTCCTTTTTGTTGGAGTTACAGCCGGGAGCCGCCCACGGGAGCCAGCTCTGTCAGAACAATAAAAAGCACCTCCGACGCCGACGACCATGGAATGGATGGAGGGAGGGAGGGGCTAAAAACGTTCTATGTCGTCAGAGGCGGGGGGCGGCGCTTCGGCCCCTTCTTTCTCGTAGTCCTGCCAGCTCATGTCGCTTGTGGCGGTTATCCCTTTTACCTTCAAATCAAAGTCCGCCGGGTTAGAGGTCTGTTTCATCGCCTCGTCGTAGGATATAAGGCCCTTGTTAAGGAGCGAGAGTATGGACTGGTCGAATGTCTGCATCCCGTAGGTGGAGTGTCCCTTGGAAATGGCGTCAAGGAGCTCTTTGGTCTTGTCCTTGTCCTCAATGCATTCCCTTATCCGCGCCGTGCTTATAAGCACCTCCACCGCCGGGACCCTGCCTTCGCCGTCTTTCCTCGGCATGAGCCTTTGAGAGATTATGGCCTTCACGACGCTTGCGAGCTGGATCCTGATTTGCTTCTGCTGGTAGGGGGGGAACATGGTGATAATCCTGTTTATCGTCTCAACAGCGTCCACTGTATGGAGGGTGGAGAGCACGAGGTGGCCTGTCTCGGCGGCTGTGAGCGCCGTCTCTATTGTCTCAAGGTCCCTCATCTCGCCGACCATGATTATGTCGGGGTCCTGTCTCAGGGCCCCCCTCAGGGCCTCGGAGAAGTCAATGGCGTCAAAGCCTATCTCGCGCTGGTTTATTATACAGTACCTGTCCTTATGGAGAAACTCGATGGGGTCTTCTATGGATATGACATGGGCGGAGCGGTGCTGGTTTATGTGGTCTACTATGGAGGCAAGGGTCGTGGACTTGCCGCTTCCCGTAACACCCGTTACGAGGATAAGCCCCCGCATCTCATCGGATATCTTTGTGAATATCTCAGGCAGGTTCAGCTCCTCGAAGGAAAGGAGTTTTATGGGTATTACACGGAGGACTATACCAACGGCGCCGCGTTGCTTGAAGATGTTCACCCTGAACCTGCCGAGCCCCGGGATGCTGTACGCCATATCCACCTGGAAACTCTTTTTAAAGGTCTCCTTCTGGGCGTCGTTCATGATATCGAGCGCTGTTTGGGCCACTTCAGCGGGTGTCAGCCTGTCGTGCTCCTTAATCGGCTCAAGGGCGCCGTTGATCCTTATTATTGGAGGCACGCCGGCCTTTATATGGACGTCGGACGCCTTTTTGTCAACGGCTGTGCTGAGAATCTCAGTCAGGTCGAGTCCTGCCATATCTTATTCCTCCACTGTTCTCACATCATAGTGCTTGAATACTTCCGTTGCAATTTTTTCCATCGTATCCGGGTTATCCTTCAGGAAGGTCCGTGCCGCTTCCTTGCCCTGACCGAGGCGGTCGCCGTTATAGGAGTACCATGAGCCGCTTTTTTCGACGATATTCGCGCCCGTGCCGAGGTCGAGCAGGTCACCTTCTCGCGAAATCCCCTCGTTAAAGAGTATATCGAATTCGGCGAATTTGAAGGGAGGGGCGAGCTTGTTTTTAACGACTTTTACGCGTATCCTGTTGCCTATGACCGTGTCGCCCTGTTTTATCTGTCCTATCCTCCTTATGTCGAGCCTCAGGGACGCGTAGAATTTGAGGGCGTTGCCGCCGGTGGTCGTCTCGGGGCTGCCGAAAAATACGCCTATTTTATGCCTTATCTGGTTTATAAATATTACGCAGGTCTTGCTTTTGCTTATGGTGGACGTAAGTTTTCTTAATGCCTGGCTCATAAGGCGCGCCTGAAGACCCATATGGGAGTCGCCCATATCACCCTCGAGCTCCGCCCTCGGCACGAGGGCCGCCACGGAATCGATGACAATTAAGTCGACGGCGCCGCTTCTTGTAAGGAGGTCCGTTATTTCGAGAGACTGTTCTCCGGTATCTGGCTGTGAGAGGAGAAGGTCATCGGTATTTACCCCGAGGACCCTGGCGTATCCGAGGTCAAGGGCGTGCTCGGCGTCCACAAAGGCGACGGTGCCCCCTTTCTTCTGCGCCTCGGCGGCTATATGGAGGGCAAGGGTTGTCTTGCCTGAAGACTCAGGGCCGAATATCTCAAGCACCCTGCCTCTCGGGACGCCGCCTATGCCGATGGCTATATCGAGGGAAGGTGAGCCCGTGGAAATAGCGTCCACCTCCACGATGGCCCGGTCTTTGCCGAGCCGCATTATAGAGCCCTTGCCGAACTGCTTTTCGATCTGGCTTATCGCAAGATCTATGGCCTTGCCTTTGTCTGTTGAAACTGAATTCGCCATATATAATCCTCCCTTATCTCTCTAACATAATTAATGTTTTCATGGTATGACTTTAATCCCCTCTCCCCGTTGTTTCCCTGCCGCCTTTTTTCAGAGGTCAATCGATAGAGTCCCCACCGGCGACTTCAAACCTCTTAATGACCGAATGGACCGCTCCGCCAGGGGTAAGCCTGCTTCTGAAGAGTATGAAAGAGTCCACCCGGAATTCAATAAATATATCACGCTCAAGTTTAATTGCAAGGGCTCCGAGGGGCCTTCTCTCCTCAGGTGACCTTATCCTCGCTATAGTGAGGTGGGGGCGGAAGGGGCGCGAATCCCTTTCAAACCCAATGGCCGCGAGCGACCCGTCGACGGCCTTCTGGAGTTCCATGAGGCCCGTCGATTCTTTTATTCCGAGCCACAGGACCCTCGGGCTGCTGATGTTGGGAAAGCCTGAGACCGCGCAGGTTTCGAGCGTAAAGGGGCTTGAATGGGCGGCGGCTTCCTGGAGCGCGCCGGTAATCTCATCAATCCTTGACTCATCCACCGCGCCGAGGAATTTGAGCGTCAGATGTATGCCCGCCGGTCTCGCCCAGGAGACCCTTTTAAAGTTAAAACCCCTTTTCAGCCCGGCCTGAAGAGAGCCGATCATCTCAAGAAGTTTTTCAGGGAGTTTGACCGCTACAAATAACCTTATTGCTTTGCCGTTTCCAGAGGTCATTTTTATGCCGATGCAAAATCCTTACGCCCCGATCGCCTCTAAAAGGGTACTGAGGGCGTAGAGGGCCGATTTCTTTTTGATTTCCCGCCTCGTGCCTTTGAAGAGGAATTTTAGCGCGAGGGTTTTTTTACATCTCCCCCTGCCCGTTGTGACCGCGATGAATACGGTGCCTACGGGTTTACGGGGCGCGGCGCCCCCGGGCCCGGCGATACCCGTTATCGCCACAGACGCCGAGCTTTTAAGCCGTTTCCTTACGCCCTCGGACATCTCAATCGCCGCCGGGCGGGATACGGCGCCGTATTTTTTAAGCGTCTCCTCACTGACGCCAAGGAGGGTTCTTTTCACCTCATTACTGTAAGCGACGACCCCGCCCGAAAAATAGCCGGAACTGCCTGGCACGTCGGTTATAAGGCTGGAGAGAAGCCCCCCGGTGCATGATTCCGCAACGGCGAGAGTCATGCCCTTATCCTTTAAAACCCCGGCTAAAACCCGGGCCAGCCGGGCCGGGGGGTTTTTTTTGCCTGTGTTAAGGCTACTCATGTGATGGCAAGGAGGATTACGTGAACGCATATGTTGGCCAGTACCCCGGCCGCGATATCGTCGAGAACAACGCCGAGTCCGCCTTTAACGCTCCTCTCTATAAAGGAAATTGGAGGCGGCTTCAGAATATCAAAAAACCTGAAAAAAATAAATACCAATATCGCGTTAAAGGCGCTGAAGGGGATGAGAAAAAAGGCCACGAGGACCCCGGAGACCTCGTCACAGACCACGCTCTTCGGGTCTTCGTCATTGAAAATCCTCACCGCCCTTGAGGAAATCAATACCGAGGCGATAAATACCGCTATAATCAGCAGGGCCTGTACGTAGAGCCCGGAGCCGCGGGCGAGGTAAGCGATAAATACCCCCCAGAGAGTGCCGAAGGTGCCGGGCATAACAGGGCTGAACCCTGTGTATGTGCCCGTGGCGAGAAAGGTGGTAAGTGAGTCCGTTGTCCTCTTGGCTCTCATAAAAACCTTTTTTAAGATAAAAACCTACTCAGCCTGATATTTGGGTTGTAATGTATCCCCAGTCCTCTTGGCTCTCAAAAAACCTTTTTTAAGATAAAAACCAACTCAGTCTGATATTTGGGTTGTAATGTATCCCCAGTCCTCTTGGCTCTCAAAAAACCTTTTTTAAGATAAAAACCAACTCAGTCTGATATTTGGGTTGTAATGTATCCCCAGTCCTCTTGGCTCTCATAAAAACCTTTTTTAAG
>JBHHVI010000090.1:0-4250 GCA_046754225.1 Thermodesulfobacteriota bacterium
AAAAAGTTTTAACGGTTCTAAACGACGGTAATGACGCTGAAAAAAGTTTTAAAGGCCGTGCAAGAGGTTAAGGGGCCGGGCTGACGGCCGGATCCCGGTGAGGCAAGGAAGTTATAGCTACATTCACTAAGAGTTTTTAAGGCCCTCTATGCGTATGAAGCGAATATTACCGGTACTGGTCTTCGTAGTTTTATTCAGCGCCTGCGCCGCGAGCGGCGGGGTCGTGCACACCGTGGGCAGGGGCGAGACGCTGTGGAGGATCTGCCACACCTATGACGTGGATATTAAAACCGTAATAAGGGCCAACCACATAAAAGACCCTACGGCCATAAAAGCCGGCAAAAAGATTTTAATACCCGGCGCTCAAAAAGTCCTCCATGTAACCCCGGCAAATAAAGCCCTTCCGGCGGCGGTAAAACCCCGGTACGCCGCCGCTTATAAGAACAAATTTCTCTGGCCCGTGAAGGGAAGTGTGCTCCGCTCCTACGGCCCCATGGACGGCGGGGTCTATAACGACGGTATTGATATAAGTGTGAGGAAGAGGACGCAGGTAAAGGCCTCTCACAGCGGACGCGTAGTCTACGTCGACGATTCCTTCAGGGCTTACGGCAATATTATAATCATAAAACACGACAAAGGCATTTACACTGTTTATGCGCATAATAAACAAAATATTGCAGTCAGGGGCGAGACCGTCTCAAAGGGTGATATAATAGCCACCGCCGGCTCGGAAGGCTCCGGCGCCGGGTATCTGCATTTTGAAGTCCGTAATGGGAAAAATCCCATGGACCCGCTTTTTTTCTTGCCTTAGTCTCATTTTTCGTGTAAAAACAATAAATTGCACATCCTCAGCTCTGAGATGCTTCTATAACCTGAAGATAGGAGCGATATGTGAAGACCAAAAAAGGTCATCTCCCAGGAGAGCGCAGAAAAGCCGTCCCGGCCGGCCCAGGGCCCGGGACCGTGAGGCAGGCTCCCTCAGCCCCCACCGGCGCTGTAAATTTTTATTTCAATGAGATAAGAAATATACCGCTACTTAAAGCGGAAGATGAAAAGAGTCTGGCGGGTAGAATTGCCTCGGGAGACCGCGAGGCGAGACAAAAGATGATAGAGGCGAACCTGCGTCTCGTTGTGAACATCGCCAAGCGCTACATTAACAGGGGTTATCCCATTCAGGACCTCATAGAGGAGGGGAATATAGGCCTTATAAAGGCCGTCGAGCGTTTTAAGCCGGCCAAGGGGTGCAGGTTCTCGACGTACGCGACCTACTGGATAAGGCAATCCATAGAGCGGGCCATAGCGAACCAGTCTAATATAGTAAGGCTGCCCGTGCATATAACCTCGGACCTTTCGAAGCTCGCCAGGGCGTCAAGGGAGTTGAGGGCGAGGAGCGGCATGGAGCCCACCATAAGCGACCTTTCAGAGTGGACCGGCTTTTCCGGCAGGTACCTTAAAAAGCTCGACGCCGTCAGGAAGAAGAGTTTCTCTCTCGACGCCTCTTTCTCCGATAAAGAGGGCCAGCCGCTTATAGAGCGCCTTGAGGATGAGAAGTCTCCGGCGCCGCCCGCCATAATCGCGGAGGCGCGTAGAAACGAGCGCATAGGCGACTGGCTCAATATGCTCGAAGAAGGCGAAAGGTCCATTATAAGACTCAGGTACGGACTCGGCAACAGGGGGACTATGACCCTTGAGGCCATAGGCAGGGTCTATGGCGTGACGCGCGAAAGGATAAGGCAGATTGAGGTCAAGGCCCTTGGAAAACTCAAAAGGATAATCCGGGATACCGACAATATAGCCTCCTATGACGGCCTTTGACCGGCCCCTCTTTTAACCCCGCAAACCCCGTTCAGGCGAGCAATACCTCCTTTTACATTAAAAAAATTTTCAAGAACGCCTTTTTTTTCAGTAAAAATAGGTGAAAGATATTTTATCCTTTTAAACGCTGTGCTATTATAATCAAAAAAATTTGTGAGGTGACCGGGAATGGTAGAAGAACTGAAGAAATCCATAAGGGACGTACCGGATTTTCCGAAGAAGGGCATACTCTTCAAGGACATAACCACGCTCTGCAAGGACCCGCTCATGTTCCAGCGCATGGTGGACCTGCTCGGCCACAGGTACGTGGGCAAGGGCATAGAGCTCGTGGTGGGCATCGAGGCCCGCGGCTTTATCCTCGGCGCGGCGCTGGCCTATAAATTAGGCGCGGGGGTGGTGCTTGTGAGAAAACCGGGAAAACTCCCCCACAAGACCCACAAGGCGACCTATACCCTTGAGTACGGCACGGACACCCTTGAGGTCCATCAGGACGCCATAGATAAGGGGCAGAAGGTGATTATAGCCGACGACCTCCTTGCCACGGGAGGCACGGCCGGGGCCGTGGCCGAACTCGTTGATAAGATGGGCGCCAATATCTTCGAGTGCGCTTTCATCGTAGAGCTCAACGACTTGAAGGGCAGGGAAAAACTCGGCGGACACCCGGTATTCTCCCTTCTGAAATATTAGGAATTTCTTAATCCAGTTTGTTATGTTCATGCTGTAACTATTCGGTTTAGAAGGTTTATAAATCAGCCAACAGCTACCTTTAACCTTTGAAGGGCTTTTCCGTGGAAAAAGCGAGAGCGAATGTCTCGGCCCTTGTGGAGAGGTTCAGGGAAAACCTCGACGTCTATAAGAATATCGCCTACAACGAGGCCCAGACGAGGCGCGAATTCATAGACCCTTTTTTCATGGCCCTCGGCTGGGACGTGACGAACAGGGCGGGGTATGCCGAGCAGTACAAGGATGTGGTGCACGAGGACTCCGTCAAGGTCGGCTCCACCCTCAAGGCGCCCGACTATTCCTTCCGAGTCGGCGGGGTACGGAAGTTCTTCCTTGAGGCCAAAAGGCCTTCAGTCAGCATAAAAGACGACGTAAGCCCCGCCTACCAGCTCCGCCGCTACGCCTGGAGCGCCAAACTCCCCCTCTCCATCCTTACCGACTTTGAGGAATTGGCCGTCTATGACTGCCGCGTAAAACCCGCCCCCACCGATAAGGTGTCAACGGGCCGCGTCGCCTTATACACATTCGAGGATTACCTTAAAAAATTCGATGAAATATACGGCACCTTTTCAAAAGACGCGGTCCTCAAGGGCAGTTTCGACCGTTACATCCTCTCCACAAAGAAAAAGAGGGGAACGGCGGAGGTCGACAGGGAGTTTTTAAAGGAGATAGAGGCGTGGCGCGAGGCGTTGGCCCGGAACATCGCCCTGAGAAACCCTTCTTTGACGGTTGAGGAGCTGAACTTTTCAGTTCAGCAGACGATAGACAGGATTATATTCTTGAGGATCTCCGAGGACAGGGGCATGGAGAATTACGGACGCCTCCGCTCCCACTTAAACGGCCCCAACACATACAGCCGCCTCTTTGAGCTCTTTTATGAGGCCGACACCAAGTACAACTCCGGCCTCTTCGACTTCAAGGCCGACGCCCTTACCCGCGGCCTCGCAATAGACGATAAGGTCCTGAAGGGGATAATAGACGGGCTTTATTATCCGAAGTCGCCTTATGAGTTTTCCGTCCTCGGCGTGGAGATTCTCGGAAACGTCTACGAGCAGTTCCTCGGAAAGGTCATAAGGCTCACCGCCGGGCACAAGGCGAAGGTGGAAGAAAAACCCGAGGTCAAAAAGGCCGGCGGCGTATATTACACCCCTGAGTACATCGTTGAGTATATCGTAAAGAATACGGTGGGCAGGCTCCTTGAGGGAAAGTCTCCGAAGAAGGCGGAAAAATTAAAGGTCCTCGACCCCGCCTGCGGCTCGGGCTCCTTCCTCATAGGGGCCTATAAATATCTCCTCGACTATCACCTCGGCTGGTACAGGGAGAGCGGCCCTGAAAAACACGCCCGGGGAAAAAGGCCCGCCGTCTACCGGGGCGCGGGCGGGGAGTGGCGTCTCACCACTCAGGAGAAGAAGCGGATATTGATTAACAACATCTTCGGCGTGGATATAGACCGCCAGGCCGTTGAGGTGACGAAACTTTCACTGCTCCTCAAGGTCCTTGAGGACGAGAGCGGGGAGACGCTGGGAAAGAACCTCGCCCTCTTCAGGGAGAGGGCGCTCCCGAACCTTAAAGACAACATAAAGTGCGGCAACTCCCTTATAGGCCCGGACTTTTACGAAACCCCCCCTTTATTTCCCCCCCTTAAAAAGGGGGGGCTGGGGGGGGTTAGTGACGGCGACGCCCGCAGGATTAACGCCTTTGACTGGAATGAC
>JBHHVI010000091.1:0-4246 GCA_046754225.1 Thermodesulfobacteriota bacterium
TTAAAAATTATTTTTTGAACCTCTTTTTAACCCAGCCTTTTATGACCTTTTCCCTGCCCCTCGAGGTAACGAGGGAACCCGGCGGCACATCCCTTGTAACAGTCGTGCCGGAGCCCACGTATGCGCCCCTGCCCACCTTCACCGGGGCCACGAGCTGGGAATCGCTCCCTATAAAGGCGCCGTCCCCAACGCGTGTAATATATTTCTTCGCCCCGTCGTAATTGCATGTAATGGCGCCGGCGCCGATATTCACCCTCGCCCCTATGACCGAATCACCGAGATAGGAGAGGTGGCCCGCCTTTGCGCCGGCCCCTATCCTCGAATTCTTCACCTCGACGAAATTGCCGATCCTGACGCCTTCGGCCACAGTGTTGCCGGGCCTGAGCCTCGCGAAGGGCCCTATGGAGACACCCTTACCGATACGGCTCGACTCTATAACAGAATAACTCCTGATCGAGGAGCCTGACCCCACCTTTGAGTCCTTTATAACGACGCCTTCCTCTATTACAGAGCCCTTGCCTATGGAGGTCGCCCCGGAAAGCCTGACATTGGGATAGATTGTCGTGTCTACCCCCACACGCACCCCGCTCTCTATGTAGGTATTGGAGGGGTCGATTATTGTAACACCACTCCGCATAAGGCCGTCGAGGATCCTCCTCCTCATCACGGCCGAGGCCCTCGCGAGCTCCACCCTGTTATTTACGCCCATAACCTCTTCGGGCTCAGGGCTTGTAAGGGCGCGGACATGAAAACCCTCTTTTACGGCGAGAGAGACAAGGTCCGGGAGATAATATTCGCCCTGGGCGTTGGCGCTCTTGAGCCTCTTTATGTTTTTAAAAAGAAACCCCGAATCCACGGCATAGGTCCCCGTATTCACCTCGCCTATGGACCTCTGGGCGGGGTCCGCGTCTTTTTCCTCTATAACCCCGGCCACCCGTCCCCTCTCGTCCCTTAAAACCCTCCCGTACCCCCGTGGGTCCGCGAGCATGGTGGTAAGGAACGAGACGGACCTTTTCCTTCCCCTGGCCCTGTGTAACTTTAAAAGACCCTTTATAGTCGCCCCCTTCAGAAGCGGCACGTCTGCCGAGAGGATAAGGACGTCGCCCTTAAAACCCTTTAACGCCCGTGAGGCCACTAAAACGGCGTGGCCCGTTCCGAGCTGTTCTTTCTGCTCCACGAAGGTTAAATTTTTAGCGGAAAAATACTTCTTGACCTCTCCTCTGCCATGGCCTACGACTACTATAACCGTGGCGGCGCCGAGCCTTTCGAGAAGGTCTATTGTAAAGGAGAGCATGGGAGTGCCGGCAACGGGATGGAGCACCTTGGGAATTTTGGACTTCATCCTCGTGCCCTTGCCCGCCGCGAGTATAATGGCCGCGAGGCTTTTCATAACATTTCAAAGATATATTAACGGTTTAAATTCGTCAAGGACTTTTGCCCGCCGCCCCTTGAAGGTTGGCGTTTAAAGGCGGGGTAACCGGAATATATGAGCCCGGGCGCTCCGGGGCTCTTGTAACTGATATATTGACAATCTTTTCTCTAATATTTATTATATTGCTCATCCAGGAACCCCTGAAAAGAGATTTCCTTAAAAATGGTTGAAGTAAAAAACATTACCGACATAAGGTTCGACTCCCGGGGTCTCGTGCCTGCCATAGCGCAGGACCTCAATACGGGTGAAGTACTCATGCTCGCCTATATGAATACCGAGGCCCTTGAAAAGACCCTGTGGAGCGGCAAGGCCCATTACTGGAGCAGGTCCCGGAAAAAACTCTGGCTCAAAGGCGAGACCTCGGGAAACTTCCAGGCCGTAAGCTCCGTGTATTACGACTGCGACGGCGACACCCTCCTCTTGAAGGTAGACCCCGCGGGGCCAGCCTGCCATACGGGCGAGCGGTCATGCTTTTACAGGGCCCTTTACAGTGGCTCTGAGACGCCCGTAAAAGGCCCTTCAATACTGACTCAACTCTACGGCGTTATGGGGGAGAGGAAAAAGGCGTCGGAGAAAAGATCATACGTGGCGAGCCTCTTTTCAAAGGGGCCGGACAGGATTATTGAAAAGATAAAGGAGGAGTCGGCCGAGTTCATCGAGGCCGCGGGCCGCGATGGTGAGAAAGAGACGGTCCATGAGCTTGTCGACCTGTGGTTCCATACCATGGCTCTCCTGTCCTATAAGGATATAGCTCTTGAGAAGGTTTTCGAAGAGTTCTCCAGGCGTTTCGGCACATCAGGCATTGATGAAAAGAAATCGAGAAAAGAGTAACGGGTTTAAGGCATGAAAAATATGGACTGTATTTTCTGTAAAATCGCCGACGGCGCCGCAGCGTCCGAGGTCGTCCACGAGAACAAGGATTTTATCGTCGTTAAGGACCTGCACCCTCAGGCGCCGACGCATCTCCTCGTTATGCCCAGGGCCCATTACCCGAGCCTCCTCGAATGCAGCGACGAGCCGGCCTTGAGCGGGCTCCTCACGACGGCCGTAGAGGCGGCGAAAAAATACGGCTTCGCGGCGAGCGGCTTCCGGAGTATCATAAACACGGGAAGCGGCGGCGGCCAGACCGTTTTTCATCTCCACATGCATATAATGAGCGGGAAAAAGCTGACGGAAAAAATGGTATAATCGGAAAATCAAACTATAAAAGAAAGATAAAGGAGATCTACCATGACGAGACCACCACTTTCAAGCCCATCGTGTCAGAGCTGCGGCATAATCATTAAAAACGCCTCGGAGTTCGGCAAGACGGCCACCGGCGTTATAGCGGTGGACTACTGCCGGTTCTGTTACAAGGACGGCCAGTTCACGGAGCCTGACATCACCATGGAGGAGATGATAGAGAAGGTGGCAAAGACCATGTCGGAGCAGAGACGCGTACCCCTTGAAAAAGCAAAAGAGGCGGTAAAAGAGAGCCTCCCAAAGCTTAAAAGGTGGGCTAAAAAGGCGGGCGGGGAAAAATCCTGAGCCATCTACGCGCGGGTTAAAGCTCATACCCCTTTTCCTTAAGGCGCGCCCGGACCCTCCCGGCGTGCTCCGGGCCTTCCACCTCAAGGAGCATCTCGATACAGGCCGTGCCCACGGGCACTTCGGCGGCGTCCCTTTTATGGAAGATATGGAGGATGTTGGCCTTTAAAGCGGCCACTTCTGCGCTGAGGCGTGAAAGGGCTCCGGGCACGTCGGGCACTACGGTTTCAATCCTTATCACCCTGCCCTCCTTAATCAAACCGAGCCTTAAGACCCTGTCAAGGGTCGTTACGTCTATGTTGCCGCCGCTCACTATAAAGACGGCCTTTTTAACGCCCGAGGGCAAACCCCCCTCCATGGCCGCGGCAAGGGGCACGGCGCCCGCCCCTTCGACTACGAGCTTCTTCCTCTCGATAAACTTGAGTATGCCCCCTGCGATGCTCTCCTCTTTAACGGCCACTACCCCGTCCACATATCTCTTTATTACGGGTAGAGTCTTTTCGCCCACGCTCTTTACCGCTATGCCGTCGGCTATGGTCGGCTTCGCATCCACCTCCACGGGACGGCCCGCCTTTAAAGATGCGGAGCAGGTCGCCGAATTAAAAGCCTCAACGCCTATAACCCTCACCTCCCCCACCGTCTCCTTTACAGCCGCGGCTATCCCTGAAATAAGCCCGCCGCCGCCAACAGGCGCGATGACGGTATCCACCCCGGGTAAATCCTCTATTATCTCAAGGCCGATTGTGCCCTGCCCGGCCATAATGAGCTCGTCGTCATAGGGCGGGATAAAGGTCAAACCACCCTTTTCAACAACCCTCAGGGCCCCGTCATAAGCCTCGCCGAAATCGCTCCCTTTTAATATGACCTCCGCCCCGTATGAGCGCGTGGCCACGTGCTTTATAATGGCCGACGTCTCGGGCATGACTACCACAGCCCTCACGCCTATAAGGGCCGCCGCCCATGCCACGCCCTGCGCGTGGTTGCCAGACGAGGCGGTCACCACGCCCCTTTTCTTCTCCTCTTCGCCGAGGGAGCTTATCCTGTTATAGGCGCCCCTGACCTTGAAGGAACCCGTCTTCTGGAGGTTTTCGAGTTTGAGATAGCAATCAAAACCAAAAAACCTTGAAAAAGACGCGGATAATATCAGGGGGGTGGGCTCTATAACGCCCCTTATCCTCTTTGCGGCCTCCCTGATAAGTCCTATCATCTCTTCACCACTGCGCCCGGCACTGTAGATTTTTTAATTATAAAAATTTTAACGCGGTATTTTTTGTCCCGTAAAAACAG
>JBHHVI010000092.1:0-3813 GCA_046754225.1 Thermodesulfobacteriota bacterium
GGGGGGCTGCAGCCCCCCTTTTTTTTTCGCCGTGCCCGCCGCGGCCCGCCCCGGGCCGCGTAATGCGCCCTCCTCCTCGTCGGCATTGATTTATGAGCCCCAGGTTGTTCCTTCCTGTTACCGCAAAAAAAATCCCTTTCACACGATAGACGGCGGCCCTTGATTGTGCTAAATTTATATTAATGAACCATATTAACCCTGACACATCTAAAGTTTATAACAGGGGGAGATTACTATGGGCGGCAAAGATCGTAAGTTTCTTTTGAGAGTTGGTCCGGGCGGAGTTGGTTTAGGCGGAGTTGGTTTCGGGGCTCGGGGCAAAACTCCGGGACGGGTTTTTGTCAAGGTCTTTTTTGTCCTCGCGCTGTGTCTTCTTTTTGCCCCTTTCGCCTCTCACGCCTCTGAAAAAGCGGAGAAGACCGTAGAGGCCGATGGCTTCGCCTCTATAAGCGGCGGGAACACGGCGTCGGCGCGCGACGCCGCAGTGGGGGACGCGCTCAGAAAGGCGCTTGAGCAGAGCGTTGGAACGATTATATCCACGGAGACCATGGTTGAGAACTATCAGGTCCTGAAGGACAATATCTACACAAGGACGGGCGGTTACATATTGGGCTATAATATTATCGATGAGGGCCGCCGGCAAAACCTGTACCGCGTCAAGGTGAGGGCGAAGGTCAGTCTCGCTGAGCTGAAGGACGACCTCGGCGCGATGGGGCTCGTCTACGCCAGGGCCGGACGCCCCAGGGTCCTTTTTATGATAGCCGAGCAGAATATAGGCAGGGAGTTTTTTTATTACTGGTGGGGCCAGAGTGAGTACAGCGGCGAAAGCCTCTCCATGGGGGTGGCCGAAAATGTCTTTAAATCGGAGTTTCTGAAAAAGGGTTTTGATGTGGTGGACGAGCCGCGCCCCGTTAGGGGTAAGGAGTTTTTTATCCCCGACCCGCTTCAGGTGGTGGACTTGACATATCCCGAGGCCGGTAGAATCGGAAGTATAATGGGGGCCGAGATAGTCGTAAAGGGTAAGGCCATTGTCAAAAGGAGCCAGAGAAAAAAAGGAGGGCGCGTAAAGCTTTATCTCGCCGATATTACCGTTGACGCCGTTTCCGTTGATACGGGCAAGGTCCTGGCGAGCGCCGCTGGCCACGGTGCGGCAAGGCATATCTCAATGACAACGGGAAGCTTACGGGCCGTCAGGAAGGCGGCTTTCGATGCGTCTAAAAGGCTCACGGAACAGATACTCAAGAGGTGGAAGAGCGTAAACCTCATTACCATAAGGCTCTTCAATATAACCGACTATAAGCAGGTTGTAGACTTTAAGGAGATGCTTAAAAGGCGCATAAGGGGAGCGGGCGCCGTATACCAGAGGAGTTTCGCCGGCTCCAAGGCGGTCATTCAGGTAGAGACAACGGTCCCGGCAAAAGATATCGCGGACCAGATCACCAGGTTCAAACCCCTTTCGATTAACGTGATAAGTACAACGCCGGCTTCCATTGAGGCCGTAGTCGGAAAGGGCAAGGGGAAGGGAAAGGGTAAGGGTAAGGGAAATGAAGGGGAAAAGTATAACGGAAAAGGGGCCAGCGGTTGAGTTCGAGGCCTTTATCTTCAGCCGCCCCGTCATCTTGGAGGCCGCCGTCTTATGAGAGAGGTCTTTGGTGCATCCTCCTCTGCCTCCTCTTCATCATATCAGGGTGCGCCGGGGTGGGTAGACCCAGGCCAGAGGTGCCGCCCAACCCTTTTAACCCCGTATTTTCCATAGCCGTACTACCTTTTTACAACGTCACCAACGACGCGGGGGCCCCTCAAGTCGTTAGAGAGGAGCTGGAGAAAAAACTCTCCCGCCGCCAATATTCGGTTATGCCTCTTAAAGAGGTCGACAGGGTTTTAAGGGACAAGATGGGCATAACCCTCGGCCACCAGTTAGAGCTCACCACCCCGGAAGAGGTGGGAAAGACCCTCGGCGTGGACGGCGTGGTTTACGGGTACCTCTTGAACTTTGACGATATAACGACAGGGGTATATAATGTAAAGCAGGTGAGGGCGGGCTTTAAATTAGTGGAGACGTCCTCGGGCAGGGTAATGTGGTCCGGGGGCGGAGGTGTAAAGAGTTTTGTCGTAGCCGGCAAATCTGGCACGGCCCTTACGGCCTTGAAGGAATTGACGGACAGGGATAACGAGTTTTTTAGCACCATAAAGGGGCTCGGGGATATACCCGGCATCAGAGAGTGGCATATTATAAGGGTCCTCCCCACACAAAAGTTCGGCGAGGCCGCCGTCCTTTCTCTCGGCGAGAGCCTTGTGACAAGGGCCCTGGGGTTGCATCTGAAGGCCGAGACCGATGTGCTTTTGAGAAGGGTCTTCAGCTCCATGCCGGCGGGCCCGGGCGCCCCGCCCATGAGACAGATGGATTTGCCTCCGGCTCAGGGTTTTTTGCAATTAAAAAGGTGTTTATGGTCCACATACGAGCGTTGTCTTTATAATGAGTCTGTTTCCATTAAGGGAAGGTCTTCATCTGACCAAGGGTTTTTGTGATTTACTAAGCTACGGTTTTCGTACTGCTAAACAGTTTTTGTGATCCACTAAGGTATGGTCTTCATCTGACCAAGGGTTTTTGTGATTTACTAAGCGGCGGTTTTCGTACTGCTAAACAGTTTTTGTGATCCACTAAGGTATGGTCTTCATCTGACCAAGGGTTTTTGTGATTTACTAAGCGGCGGTTTTCGTACTGCTAAACAGTTTTTGTGATCCACATAGAAACGTTTTTTTTAACCCGCAGGATGTTTTTTTATAATTAACAGGGCTTTTTTAATAATCGCATACAAGGAGGTTCCCCCATGGCACAAAGGCTCGCATCTTATCTAAAGGCCTCTGTATTTTTATCCGTTACCCTCGCGTTATATCTTCTTACAGCGGGCTGCGCTCCCACCACCACGGCCTCCGTAAAAGAGGACGTGACCATTACGGGGCAGACAAAGGAACTGGAGGCGGAGGGGGTCAATTACAGGGGGCCCGATTACAATGTGGCGATTATAGCCTTTAAGAACAAGACGCCCAGCAAGGTCCTCGGCGTGGGAAGGGCCGCCACCGACATCCTCCGGACGATAGTCAAGAAATCCGGGCTCGAGCCCATACTCCTCACCGAGGGGGAGATGCTTGAGCAGGAGAGGCTCATTGAGCTCCAGCAGACAGGCGCGTTAAAGGAGGGCAAGAAGGACGTGGCCGAGGGTTTCGAGTCCGTCGATTACAGAATATCCGGCTCTGTAACCGCCTATTCAGAGGTGGAGGAGTCCATCAATACTATTCTTACGCAGTCAAAGACTACGATCGCCAAGGTCCAGGTCGATTACGCCCTTGTGGATGTGCAGACCGGCAAGAGCCTTCTCGCGGAGTCGGGCATGGGTGAATACAGGAAGAAGACTGGCGGGTTTTTAGGGCTCGGCTCAAGGACGAGCTTCGACGCGAGCCTGAGGGACGGGGCATTGAGGGACGCCCTTACAAAGGCCATGACAAAGATGGCGGAGAAACTTAACGACGAGCCCTTCACAGGCAGGGTACTCGCCGTTGAGGGGCCCACGTTATACATAAGGGCCGGCACAAGGTCAAGACTTGACCCAGGTACGGTCTTCTCAGTCTACAGGACAGGGAAAAAACTCGTGGACCCGGACACGGGAAGGGTCCTCGGGAGATTGCAGCAGAAGGTCGGTGAGATAGTCCTTACCTCTCACCAGGACGATAAAATCTCCCTTGCCAATGTGAAGGCAGGCGCCGGCTTCGAGGCCGGAGATGTTATAAAAGAATCTTATTAGCCTTTTATTG
>JBHHVI010000093.1:0-3555 GCA_046754225.1 Thermodesulfobacteriota bacterium
CCGGAGCCCACGTCAAGTACCCTTTCGCCCCCCTTGAGGCCCAGGGATTCTATCATAAGGGCGAGCATATAGGGCTGCGTGATGGTCTGCTTTTCGCCGATGGGCAGGGCGTGGTCGCCGTAAGCCTGCGCGTGAAAGACATCCTCAACGAAAAGATGCCTCGGCACCACCTCCATGGCATGGAGGAGCCCTTTGACGCGTATCCCCCTTAGGGAGAGGTCCTCCACCATCCTCTTTCTCGACCTTGAGTAGAGGTCCCTCTCTCTAAATCTCACCCCCGAAGGGTTCACGAGGTTTTGTTTTTTCTCCATTTAACCAGTCCGGGTGCCGCTAAAACGGCTTGTTTGTTTTTTTTCCATTTAACCTGTCCCGGTGCCGCTAAAACGGCTTGTTTGTTTTTTCTCCATATAGCCTGTCCCGGTGCCGCCAAAACGGCTCAGCGGAGCTTCCAACCCTTTATCTCCTCAATGGAGCTGTAATTGGTCATGTCGAGATGCAGGGGCGTTATGGAAATATAACCTTTGGAGATTGCGTAAAAATCAGTATCCCTGCCCCCCTCCCACCTTGTCATGTCTCCGCCTATCCAGTAATACTTTTTGCCTCTGGGGTCTATCTTCTCCACGACCACGTCGCTGAAAAAACGCTTCCCCTGCTTCGTTATCCTGTGCCCCTTGATATTTTCTATGGAAGGCACGTTGACGTTAAGGAGGGTGTCGGGCGGCAGCCCCTCTCTAAGTATGTATCTCACTATCCTCGCCGTAAAAGATGCGGCGACGGTAAAATCGAATTTTTCACGCGCCACCAGAGAGACGGCCACCGACGGTATTCCCGCGAGAGTGCCCTCCATGGCCGCCGAAACAGTGCCGGAGTAACTAACGTCCTCTCCGAGGTTGCCGCCCATGTTTATACCTGAGACTACTATATGGGGACGCTCTGGAAGGATTCCGTTTACGGCGAGAGTTACGCAGTCAGTGGGCGTTCCGTCCACGGCATAGGTGTAGGGGGCCGTCTCCGTAACCCTCAAAGGCCTGTGGAGCGTCAATGAATGGCTCGCCGCGCTCCGCTCCCTGTCCGGGGCCACGACATAAACACGGCCCACCCTCTTCAGGGCCGAGGCGAGTTTCTTTACGCCGGGGGAATGGATGCCGTCGTCGTTGGATATGAGGATAAGTTTCTTTTTAGAGTTATTTTTCATTACCGGAGTTTTTCAATTAACAAATATAATAAAATACACGCTGGAATTCAACATCAATCGGCCGGGGAAAATAAAAAAGAACTCAATCCAATTGCGATTATTGACTTTGACCAATGATTCTATTAATCTATACGCACAATGGATAAAAAAAGTTCTCTTACTTACAGGTCGGCCGGCGTCGATGTTGACGAGGGGGCTGAGCTTGTAAGGCGGATAAGCCGGGGCGTAAAAGGCACATACAGGAAAGAGGTGCTCGGGGGACTCGGGGGGTTCGGCGCCCTCTTTTCAGCGGGGTTCAAGGGCCTTAAAAACCCGGTGCTCGTAAGCTCGGCGGACGGCGTCGGGACCAAGCTAATCGTCGCCTTCATGGCCGGAAGACACTCTACCGTGGGAGTTGACCTCGTGGCCATGAACGTAAACGACATACTCACCTCCGGCGCGGAGCCCCTCTTTTTTCTCGACTACGTGGCAACGGGACGGCTCGACGCGGCAAAGGCCTCTTCAGTGATAACCGGCGTAATCAAGGGGTGCAAGGAGGCGGGCTCGGCCCTCATAGGCGGCGAGACGGCGGAGATGCCGGGTATCTACAGGCCCGGCGAGTATGACCTCGCTGGCTTTGCCGTGGGCGTCGTTGAGAAGAGGAAGATAATAGACGGAAGAAATATCAAGGCCGGGGACTCGATTATAGGGCTCGCGTCGAGCGGGCTCCACAGCAATGGTTTTTCCCTGGCGAGAAAGGTCCTCTTTGAAAGGCTCGGCCTCACAGTAAAATCGAAACCTCCGGGTCTTGGAGGCAGGGACCTCGGCTCAATACTTCTAACCCCCACAAGGATTTACGTAAAGCCCGTCCTGAAAATCTTAAGGAAGTTCACTATAAAGGGGCTCGTGCACATTACAGGAGGGGGTTTTATCGAGAACATACCGAGGGTCCTTCCAAAAGGATTTAAGGCCGCTCTCCGGGCCGGCTCATGGCCGGTGCCGAAGATATTCAAACTTATTCACGAGGGGGGAGGAGTAAGGGAGAGGGAGATGCTTCGCACCTTTAACTGCGGCATAGGCATGGTGATCTTTACAAAAAAGAATTTTGCGGATTCAGTGGTAAAAGAACTTAAAAAGGCGGGAGAGAAGGCCTTTGTTGTCGGCGAGGTAAAGAGGCGCGGCCCCCGTGAAGAGGCCGTGGAGTTTACGGGCGGCCCGGTCTTTTAGGGCATTAATAAAAATTTAGTGTCGGGGAAATGATAAATATAGGAGTCCTCGCCTCGGGAAGGGGCACCAACCTGCAGGCGATTATAGACGCCATAGAGGATAAAAGGCTCGAAGGCTCGATCAAGGCCGTTATTAGCGACTTGAGCGGTGCGAAGGTACTCGAAAGGGCGAAGAGGCGCGGCATTGAGACGGCCGTAGTGGAGCGGGGGGGGTTTTCCACAAGAGAGTCCTTTGAAAAGGAACTGGTGAGGATTTTCCGGGCGCAGGGCGTTGAACTCGTGGTGCTGGCAGGGTTTATGAGGATACTGGGGAGCGACTTTCTCGACGCCTTCCCCATGAGGATAATCAACATCCACCCCAGCCTCCTTCCCTCCTTCACCGGACTCGACGTCCAGAAGAGGGCCCTTGAGTACGGCGTTAAATTCGCCGGCTGTACAGTACACTTCGTGGATAAGGGCATGGACACGGGCCCCATAATAATTCAAGCCGCCGTGCCTGTACTGGACGGCGATACCGTGGAGAGCCTTAGCGCGAGGATCCTCGCTGAAGAGCACCGCATACTTCCTCAGGCCATAGAGCTCTTCGCCAAAGGGAAACTGAAGATAGAAGGCAGGAAGGTTTTTGTTGAGGGACATCCGGGGGCCGACCCGGACTCGGCCGTGGAAAACCCCGGGGTATGTATTTTCAGACGGGAATGAAATTTTTTTAGACCAATGGCAAAGGAGACAGTTATAGTAAGCGCGTGCCTTCTCGGCGTAAAATCGAGGTATGACGGCACCGACGCCTTTGACGGAGCGGCAGTTAAGGCCGCGGGCGCGGCCCCCGTGCCCGTCTGTCCCGAACAACTCGGGGGGCTTCGGACACCGCGGCCGAGGTGCGAGGTCCATTCCGGTGACGGCCTCTCGGTACTCGAAGGGACCGGCTCCGTTAAGGACGAGGGCGGTGTGGACGTAACAGAGTTGTTTTTGAATGGGGCAGTTGAGGCGTTGAAGATAGCCCGTATTACGGGGGCGAAGAGGGCCGTCCTCAAGGAGGGGAGCCCCTCTTGCGGAGTGGACAGGATTTCAAGGAACGGCCGCCCTGTCAGGGGCTCCGGGGTTACGGCGGCCCTCTTCAGGAGGGAAGGCATCGAGATAAAGGGGTTTTAGAGTCGC
>JBHHVI010000094.1:0-3279 GCA_046754225.1 Thermodesulfobacteriota bacterium
GAGCCGGGAGGCCGTCCGGTCTTTTCGGAAAAGGGACGCTCCCATCTTTCTTTACCCCTTTTTCATGGAATACTTTCTGAAAAATTCGGCGACCCCTGCCTTGTCCATCTTCCCCCCGGCCACGGAGCGCACCATACCCTCAAAGCTCTTCTCGTCGGCATGGATATCTATCCCGTTCATCATGAGAAAGACCACGGCCGCCACCGCGCCAGTCCGCTTATTCCCATCCACGAAGGGGTGGTTCCGGACGATGTGAAAGAGATAGGCGGCGGCCATCTCAACGATATCCGTATGTAGATAATCCCCGCCGAAACCCGCGGCGGGTGTCCCTACGGCGGATTGCAATATTTCGATATCACGGATACCGGGGTGCCCGCCGTACCGCTCTATCTGGTCGCGGTGAATTTCAACGACCTCATCGAGTCCGAGAAAAAGCGGCTTCTTCAACCGGCAAGCCTCTTAAGAGCACGCCCGTATTTCTTGTTGGCCTTTTCAAGCGCCGCCTCGAACCGCCGCCTCCTCTTCGCATCCCTTACCGGCGAGATCAAGAGCATCTTGCCGTCCGTCGAGATATCAAGAGGGGTCTTGACGTCGATATCAAGAAGGTCGAGCACCCCTTTGTCTATTACGAGCGCCAGGCTGTTGCCGTGCTTGGTCAGTTTTTTTATCATAATCTCATCCTCCTGAGGTTCCATCATCGTAGTAACAATGTATCACCATAAGAGGCTGCTGTCAAGAGCCGCATTATCCGCCGCACGTCCCGAAAAGCACACCCGGGACAATGGGGTCATGCCGCATACAAACGCCCCCCTTGACCGCCTTCTTAAAAGATTATATCCTGAAAACTCGTTAATTAAACCCCGGAATAAAACAGTGGACAGATTGATTGTAGAGCCTTCTCCAAAAAAGATATTGCCGCCGGCCGCCTTCAGGGCCGTAAGGGACCTGCCCTGCCCTTTCCTTTTAGGCGGGGCGCACTGCGAAGGCCATAGATACAGCTACGTCGGGGCCGGGCCCTTCATGACAATGGAAGTCCCCTTCGATAGCGGGGCCGTCATAATAAAGGATAAAGACGGGGGAACAAAAAAACTTCAAGACGAAAAAAACCCCTTCGACGTCATCGCGGAAACAATAAAAAAATATTCGGCCGGGATTGAAAAAGGCCCATTCCCCTTTAACGGCGGCTGGGCCGGGTTCTTCTCATACGACTTGAAGGACCTTTTGTTCAAGCTCCCCGAAACGAGAGCGGAAAAGAAGGCCCTCGCGCTAAAACTCCCCCTCTCCGTGGCGGGCCTTTACGACACAATATACGTATACGACCACTTTGAGGGGGCCGGCTGGTTTGTTTCGGCCGCGGTGGACAACGGGTCTCCGGAGCGTTTCAAGCGGTTCAAGGAAAGGATTATAAAAGGCGCGGCAAAATACAGCGGCGAAAAAATTCCCCGCCCCTCGCTGGCGCCCTTTTCCTCAAGCATTACGAGAGAGGTTTTTATTGATTCTGTAAAGAAGGCAAAAGAATATATCGCCGCCGGCGACATCTACCAGATAAACCTCTCGCAGAGGCTTGACGCGCCCTTTACGGGCGACCCCTTTACCCTCTACGAGGGACTTATAACCACGAACCCCACGCCCTTCAGCTCCTTCTTCGACTTCAAGGGTTTTTCTTTAATCTCAAACTCACCGGAAAGGCTATTAAGGGTAGAGGGCTCTCTTGTGGAGACGTGCCCCATAAAGGGGACGCGAAAGAGAGGGGCCGGCGAGGAGGAGGATCTGAGTCTTATCGGGGAGCTTAAAGAGAGCCCCAAAGAGCGGGCCGAGCACGTAATGATCGTTGACCTTGAAAGGAGCGACCTTGGCCGCATTTCAATACCCGGCACCGTCAAGGTCTCGGGCTTCGAGGAGATAGAGACGTACTCAAAACTCCATCACATGGTATCGACTGTGAGGGGCAAGTTAACGCCCGGCGTATCCACCCTCCTGGCCCTGAAAAAAATCTTTCCCGGAGGCTCCATTACCGGTGCTCCAAAGATCCGGGCCATGGAGATTATAGAAGAGCTCGAAAACTCGCCGAGAGAGGTCTACACGGGCGGCGTTGGGTTCATCGATTTCAGCGGCGACATGGATATCTCCATCGCCATAAGGACGGCCCTCTATAAGGACGAAAAGATCTATCTCCATGTGGGCGGCGGTATAGTCGCCGACTCCGTGCCCGAAGAGGAGTACGACGAAACAATTCTAAAGGCCATGGACTTTTTCGAGGTCCTGAATATAAAGGCCGGCTCTCTAACTTGACGCCCCGTGATTTTTTGAACTACACGCTTTAAGGAGCGGGGCATAAAAACCATTTGAGGATTGCCTCTTCGCCAGGGGGCGCAGAAGGGTCACGCAAAAAGATTCAGGTTAGAATATAAAATAATGAAAAAGAACTGCGTATATATTAACGGCAGGTTTGTAAGCGAGGAAAAGGCCGTGGTCTCCGTCTTTGACAGAGGTTTTTCTTACGGCGACGGAGTCTTTGAGACGATAAAGGCCTATAACGGCGGGCCGGCCTTTTTAACGGAACACATGGAGAGGCTTAAGGGAGGCGTAAAGATACTGGGTTTCAACCGTGCCGGGCTGAAAGATTTTTTTAAAGAAATAAACAACGGGCTGATTAAAAAACTTCTCATCAAGAACGGCCTCGGGGCGTCTACGGCGAGGCTCCGCATTACCATAACAAGGGGCGTGGACAGGTGCGGGTTTTTGCCTCAGCAAAATCTAAAACCCACCGTTATCATAACCGCGCGAGAGGTTGATGAGAAGCGGGTTAAAGAGGCACAAAAAAAGGGCATCGCGATAATAACCGTAAAAGAGTTCAGGCCCGCTCTGCCGGGCATAAAATCCCTCAACATGCTCCCAAACCTCCTCGCCAGAATCATGGCCGGAAATCAGGGGGCCTCTGAGGCCGTCTTCGTAAACAATGATATGACGATGAGGGAAGGCACTACGTCCAATATCTTTATGGTAAAGGACGGTGTTATAAAGACGCCGCCCTTTCACGGCGGGGTCTTTTCAGCGGATATACTTCCCGGCGTCACGAGGGGCGTTGTGCTTCAACTCGCCGGGGAGTCGGGTTTTGCCCACAGCGAGGAAAGGATTTTTTTAACTGACCTCATGGAAAGCGACGAGGTCTTTATCACTAACTCCATCTCAGAGGTCGTGCCGGTTACGGCTGTGGACTCAAAGGCCATAGGCGCGGGCGCGCCCGGCCCGGTAACGCGCCTCATGCAGAAGAGTTAC
>JBHHVI010000095.1:0-3271 GCA_046754225.1 Thermodesulfobacteriota bacterium
CGCTGACGGGATTTCTCGAACGGGGATGGATTTAGAAGACCATAGATGAGACGAAAGAGCGGCCCCGAGGTCAGGGCCCGTCCTTGCCCTTCCCGCCGCGAAGTTTTTCGAGCGCCGAGGTCACCTTCTTCCTCTTGTTTCCTTTAAGCATGATAGTGATTACGGCGAGAAGATCCCTCTTCTCTTCGAGCCTTAATGACCTGTAGAGGTCTATGAGGTTCTTTTCCTTTGTCTCTAACTCAGGGTGGCCGGCCGGCGCGGCTGAGGAGAGGAAAAAACGGCAGGGTTCTTCATTCATGAATTTGGCGAGCTTTACCCATTCCTCGGTTGTTATGGGTATCAGTCCGAGTTCTTTTCTGACATAGGTCGTCCTGTCAATTCCCAGTCGCGTTGCCATGTAACCCTGTCTGAAACCTTTTGCCTCCCTCAGCTGCCTGAGACGGACAAGAATCTTTTTGGTTTTAGACATCCGTGTATCTATACCCCCAAGACTGCGCACGAGACTTCTTCAAATCATACCTTCGCCGGTTTCACGGAAGCAAGATTCCATGTCACATAACCCGCTGACGAATAACATCTGATTATCTGAGGGATGTTAGATTATTACTCTAAAACAGGCGCCCTGTCAAATAAGTTTACTGAAAACATCCCTGTGGCCGCCATGGATTCTTCAAGGCGCCTTCCAAAGAGAAGGTCGGGAACAAAAAAATGCCGGTTGTCCTCAACCTGTCTTTATAGTATTATCTACCCTATGCCGAGGCTCATAAGTCTTTACATATTCAGGGAAATAACGGCGCCTTTTTTATTAAGCGTCGTGATTCTCACAGTAACGGCCCTGCTGACAAAGACCGTAAAGCTCGTGGGACTCCTTTTGACCCACGGGCTCGGGCCTTCCTTCGTCTTCAGGTTCCTTGTCTCCGTAATACCGGGTTTTCTAATCTACACCATACCCATCTCTTTTTTAATCGCCGTACTCGTGGCCTTCACAAGACTGAGCTCGGACAGTGAAATTACGGCCATGAAGGGGGCGGGGCTCAGTCTGTTTACGCTCGCGAGGCCCGTGGCGGCCGCCGCCTTCGTCACATTCCTCGTCACCCTCACCATGACCCTCTACCTCTTCCCATGGGGGAACCTGAACCTTAAAAGGCTCTTGATCGAGGCCGCGGGGCAAAACATCACGGCGGGTATGGAGGCGCGGACCTTTTACGACGGCTTCAAGGACGCCGTTATTTACGTCGATCATATCTCCGAAAGGTCCGGTGAAATGGAGGGCGTATTCATAACAGAAAAAGGCCCTTCCGGCCAGTCGAATATATTCTTCGCCGACAGGGGCGAGTTCGGCTCATCGCCGGAAAAATATTCCCTCTATCTCAGACTCACCGACGGTACGGCCCACAGGTTTGACGAGACTAAAAACGCCTACCACACGGCCGGGTTTTCGACATATGTGCTGAAGTTGAACATGACCGGCGCGGTCTCCCCTGGGGCCGTCAATAAAACGAACAGGGAACTCTACCCGGGCGAACTCGCCTCCAAGATACGTAATATTCAAAGCAAAGGCAGCGCCGCCTCCCCCTATATAATTGACTTCCATAAACGTTTCGCGCTACCCGCCTCGGTCTTTATCTTCGCTCTTCTCGGAGTGCCGCTGGGCCTTCAGAAGATACGGTCGGCGAGGCTTACGGGGTTCTCCATAGCCCTGGCCGTGGTGCTCGTCTACTACGTACTTTCAACGGCCCTTGAGGGGATAGGCGAGAACGGCCTCATTAACCCCGTATTCGCCGTATGGGGTTCGGATATCATAATGGGGCTGGCGTCTATTTATATTTTTTATATGAAGGCGAAGGACAAAAACATCTTTTCCCGTATCCGTCAAGCACGCAAATGAAAAGACTGGAAAAATATATTCTCCATGAGTTCTTAAAGCTCCTCGGCCTTACGCTCCTCGGGTTCATAGTGCTCTTCATGCTGGTGGACCTTTTTGAGAATATGGACAACCTCGTGAAGTACCATGTGCCGGCCTCCCTCTGGCCCTTCTTTTTCATATACAAGGTCCCCTTTACCGTAAGCCAGGTCATTCCCGTCTCCGTACTCCTGTCGGTGCTCATCTCAGCGGGCCTGCTTTCAAAACACGGCGAGATTACCGCTATCAGGGCGTCGGGCGTCAGAATACTCCGGGTCTTCGTGCCGGTCTTTATTTCCGGCTTTATAATAAGCGTCGCCGTCCTCGCGACAAACGAATACCTGACGCCCCTCGGGCTCAAGAGGGCGGCCTCCTTTGAGAGGAAATGGTTCGGCGCCCCCCGGGGCGGCTTCGTCGGCAAGGAGGGCGTCTGGATAAGGACAAAAACTTCCATAATAAACATAAGAGACATGGAGCTTACTAAAAAGAGGCTTCGCGGTTTCACCTCATTCGCCGTGGAAAAACCCTTCAGGCTGAAAAGACGTGTAAACACCAGGCTTGTCCAGTGGGAGGGCGGACGATGGGTCGCTCCAAAGGCCCGTGTGTGGACCTTTAACGCGGACGGCTCTGTCGAGGAAAAAGACGCCGCCGGGCTTGAGCTCGAGGAGGTCCCCCCCCCTGATAAATTTTATAACGTAAAGGACGTCCATAGGGACATGAACATGAGCGAGCTCAAGGGCTTTATCCGAAACCTTGAAGCCGACGGATACGAGACATACAGGTACAGGACGGACCTGTACAACAGGGTCGCCTTTCCCTTTATAAGCTTCATCATGGTCTTCCTGGGCATACCCTTCGCCTTAAAAAGCGCGAGGGCGGGTGGCATAGCCGCGGGCGTGGCCATAAGCGTACTTATCGCCTTCAGTTACTGGATAGTCTTCGCCCTCGCGAAATCGCTCGGCGCGGGCGGCATAATCCCCCCCCTTCTCGCGGCGGCCTTACCGGACATGCTCTTTTTAGCAACGGGGGCCCTCATGCTGGACTATGTAAGGGAATAACAAAAAAGGCCGGAAAAAAATTGACAACCACAAACCGACTTGTTAGTATATTTGAATAACCTGATGCGGGGTGGAGCAGTCCGGTAGCTCGTCGGGCTCATAACCCGAAGGTCAGAGGTTCGAATCCTCTCCCCGCTACCAAATTTGGGGCAACGTTTTATACGTTGCCCTTTCTTTATGGTTATCACCTGCGGATTTGAACCCTCTGCCGAAGGCAGACAAGGTTCGACCGGGGGCTCAGCGGCTCGCGACCGCGGGGAGCGATAAGCTGAGCTACATAATCGAGTCTTTTTTTCCCTGCCGGGAAGGC
>JBHHVI010000096.1:0-3259 GCA_046754225.1 Thermodesulfobacteriota bacterium
AAGACTGTCGAGGACCTCAAGGGAATGGCTGATATTACGCCCTACCCTCGCGTTTATCTCAAGGAGCACCGGCGAGCCGTCGGCCTTCAGGCGAATGTCGAAGTGTAGGGGCCCGGTAAGGCCGAGGCTCTTCGCCGCCCTCACTCCTACGTCCGTTACCTCTTCAAGGCCGTCTTCCACGCGCTCCACTTCAAAGGCCCTGCCTTCCGGCCCGTCATCGACCCTCATCTTTTTAAGGAGGACCGAACTCCGAAGAGCCCCCTCACCGTCAATAAAGAGGTTTACGTCGAACCCCTGGCCCGGAACGAACTCCTGAACGACCGCTTCCTTTCTCTTGTCGGCTAAAAGCTCCGCCGCCTCGCCGTATACCTCAACGCCGCGCCCGCCTCTTGAAAATTTCGGTTTAACAAGCACGGGCAACCCTATCTCCTTAAGGACCGCTTCCTTATCCACCGTTCCATCGAAGGTCCTCGGCACGGGCACGCCGCACCTCTCCATGAACTCGGCGGTCCTGAATTTGTCGTTCGCTATCTCCACTTCCCTTACACCAGAGATAAAGACCGCCGTCCCCTCCCTGTTTATCTCTTTCTTGAGGCCCGCCACCAACGCGAGCTCTTCCGAGACGGTGGGGATAAAGAGCGCTGGCCTTTCTTTCTTGATGATATTAAGAAGAGTCTCGGGGTAAACGGGATTAAGGGCCTCCGGCACGAGGTAAAACCTGTCGGCACTATTCCCGGCCTCCCGTACGTCGGTGCCTATAACAGAGGAAAAACCGGCCCCCTTAAAGTACTTGAGAACGCTCCCGCCCGCAGGCCCGTTGATTCCGGTTATTAATATACTCGCGCTCATAGGTTTTCTTCTCCAGACCACGGTTTAACATAAAAATCAGGCACTTAAACTATCAGGACGAAGATTAAAGTTAGATTAGAAAAAACCGCGAATACTTGAGCGGGCATAACCTCATATGTCCCTGATATTTAAAGAGGGCTTAAGGGGCGAGGTGGTGGAGTAGAATTCTTTTACATTATTTCAACAGAGGCGTAAATGATGGAGGTCACTATTTTTGCGCTCTCTTTTCGGGGCGTTACGTCGGGGGGTTAGGCGGTCCTCTCGGAGCGGATGGGACTATGCCGATTAAGCTCCTTTCCTGCAGAGCCAGACGAAGTTTATGGCGAAGAGCGATTCAAGACTTTCGGGAACATAATGATGAACCCGTTTCCTTCTGAGAACAGACCGTATCGGCTCCCTGTCCACGAGGGGGAGGTGCCCGAGAGACCTCCTCTTCTCGATTACGAAGCCCGCGCCGGTGAGGACCTCCTCAAAATGTTCCTTGGTGAAAAACCTGTAATGGACCCCTTCCTTTCCGAGCCTGTCTCCTCTCAGGGCCTTCGTTCTGCTCTTGTAAAAAGAGTGGTTCGGGGTGGTTATGATGAGATATCCGCCTTCCTTCAGGACCCTGTTCACCTCGGCCAGAAAGAACTCCGCCTTTACCACGTGCTCCACGACCTCAAAGGCGGTTATGAGGTCGAGGGCCCCGTCTTCGAAGGGCAGTTTCTCGTTGAAATCAACCTTTACCCCCTCGACCCTCCCCTTAAAAATCTTTCTGATCTTCGTGAGCGTCTCTTCGTCATAATCGGCGGCGGTTACATTCTCAAAACCGAGCTTGTCGAGGAGCATGAGCGTCTCGGCCCCGCCGCATCCGAAATCGGCGGCGGCAATATCCCTGTTAAGGCCGAGAGAATTCAGCAGTTGGTATGCGAAGAGTATATGCCTTTTGTTATGGTCGTATTTAAGGTACTTCAGGAGATAATCGAGAGAATCGTTGACCGAAGGCCTGTCTAAAACTATCTTCACCGGCGGCGCTCCATGAAGCTGGGACAAGTGACTTTTAACATAAAAATTTCTGTTGTCTCAAGGTTTTTAAGCCTTGATTTAATCCTGAATTTACCATATTCACAGGGAAACGGCAAGGAAGCAGAGGGAGGGAGGCCGCCGGGGCTCGAACACCAGACTTCCTTAATAAGATGCATAAAAACCCTTTTTGTAACCACTTGAATCTTTAGTCGCCGCCATCTGCCCGGACGCTTCCAGAGGGGTCGCGGCAATGTGGACCGCACCTGCAAATCCTAATATCAGGGAAGGTCTCAAGGGTATCGATTTCCGGCAATCGCTATTAAGCCTTATGAGGCGACCCTTTGAGGTGGGAAGAAAGAAGAGCCGGACTCTGGTTCTTCAACGCTTTTTTTTAGGGAATATCCGTCTTAAAATACGTTTACGTTTTCTGGGCGCGGCGTCGAAATAAGGCACTCTCTCCTTGCCCGTTGCCATGTCGTAGGGCTCCTCCATGGGCCTTTTTTCCACCACGACGACACCGGTGTAGTAGTGCACGGCGTAGGCCGACCTCGTAAAATCCGAGACGCTTAACTTCTTCGGCTCCCTGGTATGCCAGGCATGAATGAAATCTATAAAGTCCTTGGTGTACTCTATGTAAGAACCCTTCTTTTTGTAGCCGCCGCCGGCCTTGGGCCTGTAAGAGGTATGTATATCCTCGCACAAATATATTCCGTCCTTATCGATGCGGGGGAAAAAGACCTCAAAGGTATTTATTTGCTGACTCATTTTATGCCCTCCGTCATCGATGAGGATATCGATCTCTGGAATGGCGTCGGCCACGGATTTGAGGAACCCTCTGTCCTCCTGGCTGCCGATAAAGATCTTAATCTGCTCTTCTTCCAATTTCTTGCAGTGCGGGTTTATGTCCACCCCGTATATCCTGGCTTTCGGCCCGAAATAATGCTTCCACATCTGTAGAGACCCCCCGTGGGCCACCCCGAATTCAATTACGCTGACATCGGTGCCCCGGTATCTTGAAAAATACCTGTCATATATCTCGAAATAATGCATCCACTTCTGCGAGGCGCCGCCTGTATTTTCCAAAAAATATTTTTCCAGGTCGTTCATGCTGTCTTTTTTATGTGCCGTCAAAAGATACCTCCCGTTCGCTTAAGACCCCTGTCGAGAAAAGAGCGGACTGATCTATTTTTAAATGACAATGATTATACAGAAAAAACTACATCTTTTAAAAAAACCTGTCAACAATCCTTTTCACCAATGGCTCCGCACCCTCAAGCCCGGCCCGCGAGCCGTACGGGCGCCGCCTTATAATATACGCTCAGACTGAAAGAAGCCGTCACACGCTAAAAGGGGCTACGGCAAAAGCCGTAACCCCTTGATTTAATTGGTGGGCCGCCGGGGGCTC
>JBHHVI010000097.1:0-3230 GCA_046754225.1 Thermodesulfobacteriota bacterium
CATGAGGAGCCCGGTAAGACCCGCGAATGACAGCGTGTCGGCGGCCCGGTGCGGAAAGCCCATTTTTCAATGGTTTTGCTTTGCCCCTGAAAAGGCGTGGGATTTTTTTATCGCTCAGGGCTTTTCCCGCCCCTTGAAAAATCCGCCCCCTCTTTCCTCGCCCTGAATAGTCAGCCCCGGTTTAAATTACGGCTTTCGGCATGTACGTTCGCGGCCGGGGGTTTTTTTATTTGTAAGGCTGAGCTTTTTAAGGGCGGCCTGTTTTTTTATGATATAATAAAAAATTATTTGATAAAAAGGTCTATATAAAAGGTCTATATATATGAGAAGAGTAGTTGTGACAGGGCTCGGAATAGTCTCTCCTCTCGGCACGGGGCTTGAAAAGTCGTGGGCCGGGGCCGTAGAGGGCCGCCCCGGTATAAGGGAGATTACGAGGTTCGACGCCGCCGCTTTTTCAGCCAGGATAGCCGGAGAGGTGCCGGATTTCGACCCCATCGCCTTTATAGACAAAAAAGAGCTGAAGAAGATGGACCTCTTTATCCAGTTCGCCTTTGCGGCGGGGCTCATGGCCTTCAAGGATTCGGGCCTTGAGATTACAGAGGAGAACGCCGAGCGGGTGGGGGTCTACATAGGGGCCGGTATCGGGGGGCTACCCGCCATAGAGCACTGGTACGACGTATATAAGGAAAAGGGGCCCGAGAGGATAACGCCCTTTTTCATACCCATGGTTATAATCAACCTCGCCTCGGGCCAGGTCTCCATCAAGACGGGCGCCAGGGGGCCCAATAATTCATCAGTTACGGCATGCGCCACGGGGACCCATTCCATAGGCGACGCCTTCAACTTGATCCAGTACGGAAAGGCCGACGCCATGATAGCCGGCGGGGCGGAATCGACGATTACCCCCCTGTGCATAGGCGGGTTTAACGCCATGAAGGCCCTCTCAAGGCATAACAGCGAACCTGAAAAGGCGTCAAGGCCCTTTGACAAGGAGAGGGACGGCTTTGTGGTGGGCGAGGGCGCCGGGGTGGTCGTTCTCGAAGAACTGGAGTCAGCCAGAAAGAGGGGCGCCCGCATATACGCCGAGGTCGCCGGATACGGGCTTAACTCCGACGCATTCCATATGACCACGCCTTCGCCGGATGGAAAGGGCGCGGCCCGGTGCATGGCCCTCGCCCTCGAAGACGCTAAAATGAACCCCGATGATATAGATTACATAAACGCCCACGGCACGTCTACTTATTACAACGACCTCTATGAGACTATGGCCATTAAAAAAGTCTTCGGCGCGCATGCTGAAAAGCTCGCCGTAAGCTCCACGAAGAGTATGACGGGGCATCTGCTCGGGGCCGCCGGCGGCATTGAGGCGGTATTTACCGTCATGTCCATTGATAAGGGTATTATTCCGCCCACCATAAATTATGAGACCCCTGACCCGGGATGCGACCTCGACTACGTGCCTAACACGGCGAGAGAGGCGGAGGTTGGGGCGGCCATGTCCAACTCCTTCGGCTTCGGCGGCACCAACGGCGTCCTCGTCTTTAAAGGTTTTAACGGATAAAATTCGCGCGTACCTGACAACTTGTTTTTTTTCATAAATCGGGGCGGTCGGTTTTATAAAAAAACAGAGGTTTTTCAAGGATGGAAAAGATAGCCATAGCCAGCGACCACGCCGGTAAAGAGATGAAGGACGAGTTGAAGGAATACCTCCTTGAGTTAGGCGTGGATGTGGTGGATATGGGCGTGCATAACAACGAGTCCGTCGATTACCCCGATTACGGCATACCCGTGGCGGAGAAGGTCTCACAGGGCGAACTCCACAGGGGCGTTCTCATCTGCGGCACCGGCATAGGCATGAGTATCCTCGCCAATAAATTTCCCGGCGTACGCGCCGCACTCGTAAACGACGTCTACACCTCCAAGATGGCCAAGGAGCATAACGACGCCAATATCATCGTCATAGGCGGCAGGGTCGTTGGAAAGGGGATAGCAAGGGAGATTATAAGGACCTGGCTTGCGTCGAAGTTCGAGGGCGGACGCCACAAGAGGCGCCTCGATAAGATTATTGAGACTGAAAAGAAGTTGATGAAGTAGGGTTGGACTTTCAGTAGTATAAAAAATTTTTATATTTAAGAGGGAGCGGAAGAGATGTCGGGACTTAAAGGGTTTGACCCGGAAATATACGAAGCCATAAGGCTTGAGACGGAGCGTCAGGAGTATAAACTCGAACTTATCGCCTCGGAAAACTTCGTGAGCCGCGAGGTCATCGATGCGATGGGGAGCGTCCTGACGAACAAATACGCCGAGGGTTACCCCGGCAGGCGTTATTACGGCGGATGCGAATACGTCGACATCGCCGAATCCCTCGCCATGGAGAGGGCGAAGAAACTTTTTAATTGCGACCACGTCAATGTCCAGCCCCACTCCGGCTCTCAGGCCAATATGGCCGTCTACATGAGTATCCTCAAGCCCGGCGACACCATCATGGGCATGGACCTCTCCCACGGCGGCCACTTAACCCACGGAAGCCATGTTAACTTCTCGGGCCAGCTCTATAACGTCGCCTTTTACGGCGTAAGAAAGGACGACCACAGGATAGACATGGACCAGGTGAGGGAGATGGCCAAAAAGCACTCCCCCAAACTCATAGTCTTAGGGGCGAGCGCATATCCGAGGATTATAGATTTTGAGGCCTTCAGAAGCGTCGCCGACGAAGTGGGGGCTATGATAATGGTGGATATAGCCCACATAGCCGGACTCGTGGCGGTGGGGCTCCATCCGAGCCCCGTGCCCGTCTCCGAGTTCGTGACCACTACGACTCACAAGACCTTAAGGGGCCCCAGGGGCGGCATGATAATGTGCAGGGAGGAGTTCGTGAAACCCCTTGACAAGGAAATCTTCCCCGGCATACAGGGCGGCCCCCTCATGCACGTAATCGCCGCCAAGGCCGTTGCCTTGAAGGAGGCCCTTGAGCCGGCCTTTAAGACGTATCAGGAGCAGGTACTCCTTAACGCCAAGACGCTCGCCGACGGGCTTATGGAGAGGGGCTACGAGCTTATCTCCGGGGGCACGGATACGCACCTTATGCTCGTTGACCTCACAAAAGAGGGTATTACCGGCAAGGAGGCCGAAGAGGCCCTTGTAAAGGCCGGTATTACGGTAAACAAGAACACCATACCCTTTGAGACGCGTAGCCCCTTTGTCACCAGCGGCATTCGTATTGGCGTTCC
>JBHHVI010000098.1:0-3093 GCA_046754225.1 Thermodesulfobacteriota bacterium
CGCTAAAACCCTCTTTATATGGAAGACGCCTTTTTCCAGAGGTTCTCCAAGGGCTATTACTATTCCACGGTTAATAAAGGTTACCATCTGTTTTTCAGAAATTAAAGGAGAAAAATCTATTTGTTCCAATGTAAGGCGTTTGGCGTATTTCACCTTTTCCGCCGTTTCGTCGTCAAGTGTAATGGTCTTGAACTCCGCGGACGCCTTTTTGAGCGCCTCGCCGAGGGGTATTATCTTTCCCTTCAGTCCCCCGGCGTCCTCTTCAGGGCCGGGGGCCCCTTCCAGGGAAAAGGCTCCGCTTCGGGTACGCTTTAGCCGGCTTAAGTGCGCCCCCCGGCCAAGCACCCTGCCTATATCCATACAGAGGGACCTTATGTAGGTGCCTCTTGAACACTCGACCGAAAAGCTCACACGGGGAAGAGATACATCGGTGACAATGATGGAGAATATCTCCACCTCTTTGGCGGGCCTCTCTATTGTTATACCCTTTCTCGCCAGTTTATAAAGAGGGACACCGGAGCGTTTTACGGAAGAGTACATGGGGGGGACCTGTTTGATCCTGCCCGTGAAACTCCCGAAGGCACGGATGATATCAGGTTCCTTAATGGAGCTTATATCATATGAGGCCGTAACCTTGCCTTCCGCGTCATAGGTATCGGTCTCCACGCCGAGGGTAAGGACCCCGTCATAGGACTTTTTCCCGCACTCAAGCCATCTCGCGTACTTGGTGGCCCTGTTTATCACGAGAGGGAGGACCCCTGTCGCGGCCGGGTCGAGCGTGCCGAGGTGACCCACCTTATCGGCCTTGAGCGACCTTTTAACCCTGGCCACAGCGTCGTGGGAAGTCCAGCCCCCTGGCTTATCAACAACGAGCACTCCGTTCATAGCTTCCCGGCGCCTGTCATCTCCTTTTTAATCGCTCCTATGACCCTTGATTTTATATCCTCAAGGCTCCCCTTGAGCGTAAGACCAGCGGCGTGGGCGTGCCCCCCACCCCCTAAGTCGTTGGCCACCTTGCTCACATCGACGATCTTCTTGCTCCTGAGGCTCACCTTGTACTCATCGGGTCCGGATTCCCTGAAAAGGGCGCCCACCTCGACCCCCTCTATCCCCCTCGCGTAATTAACGAAGCCGTCGGAAAGGTCCACATCGGCCGCCGTTGTCTTGAACATATCGAGCTTCACCACAAGGGTGGCGATGGCGCTGTCGGGGTCGGCGTTATCCACCCTTATAATATCGAGGGTGGCAAGGACCATGCTCAGGAGTTTGAATTTCTCAGGCGGGTAATTCTCATAAACATTAAGGGCCACCTCCCAGGGGTCGGCCCCGAGCCTCAGGAGCTCCCCCGCCTTTATGAGGGACTCCGGGGTTGTCGAAGAGTACCTGAAAGAACCTGTGTCGGTATGTATGGCGACATAAAGGTTTATGGCTATTTCGGGGGTTATCTTTATTGAAGCGGCATTGCAGAAATCATAGACTATCTCACCTGTGGCGCTTGCCCCCGCTTCGATTATATTGATATAACCGAAACGGTCGTTTGTCGTATGGTGGTCGATATTTATTATGCAAATATCATCGCCGAGTTCGGCGAGGCCCGAGCCGAGCCTCTCAAGCTTGCCGCAGTCAACGGCGAAGACGCAGTCAAAGGGACCCTTTCCCTTAAGGTCATGAACGACATCACCGGCTGCCGGCAGGAACCTGAATATCTCAGGAACAGGGTCTTCGAGGTACGGCGTGGCCTCCTTGCCCATGGCCCTAAGGGCGAGGGTGAGCCCGAGGAGAGACCCCACGGCGTCGCCCTCGGGGTTTACGTGGGAGACGACCATGAACCTCCTGCCCTCTCTTATCTTTTCTATAGCGGTATCGAACCTTGTGTCCATATATAAAACCTCTCCTGAGCGGGAAGCCGGGAGCCTGCCCTCCACAGTCCCCTTAACGGCGTCAACCCCTCTTTATTCTATCAAGCACTTCGTCTATATGTTCGGCGTATTCAAGCGTTTCGTCGAAGAAAAAACTCAATGAGGGTATATGCTTCAGGTTGAGCCTCTTCGCGAGGTTCCTCCTGATGTAGCCCACGGCGCTCTTAAGGCCCTCAATGGAATGCCTCTTCTCCTCCTCGCCGCCTATCTGGCTGAAGTAGACCTTCGCCTCCTTCAAGTCCGGGGTCATCTTTACAGCCGTTATGGTCACGAAACCAACCCTCGGGTCTTTTATCTCACCGCGGAGTATCATGGAGGCTATTTCCTCCCTGACGAGGTCGCCGACCCTATCCGAACGTTTATAATTGTGACGCATAATAATGTTTTCACCATCACAGAGTTGTCAAAAATTCATAATCTCCAACTCCGTGGAGATTACCTCGGCACTATTAAGGCCCTCTATCAGATTAATAACCTTATCCATCTTTGAATTTATGAAGTGCCGGTCATTTCCTACGGCGGCGACGCCTACAACCGCCCTCTGCCAGATGTCGTTCTCCCCCACCTCGGCTATGGAGACGTTGAAACTGTTCTTAACCCTTGCTATTACGCTCTTCAAAACCTGCCTTTTCCCCTTGAGGGACCTGTTATCGTGCAGGGCAAGCGTTATGCGGCAGAGTCCTATTACCATCTCAGCAATCTTATCTACTATACGATTACACCACAAAAGAGTCGCAGGCAGAGGGGTCGAAGAGGGCGGATTGGAAAAGCCTACAGCTTTGCCGCCTCCTCTCTCTGTACGTACAACTCTATCACATCCCCTGTCTTTATGTCGTTATACCCCTCTATGGTCATGCCGCATTCGTAACCGGTCTGGACCTCTTTGGCGTCCTCTTTGAACCTCTTGAGCGTTGAGAGCTTCCCGTCGTAGATAACGACATTGTCTCTTATAAGGCGCGCCTTCGAGCCCCTTACAGCCTTTCCCGACGTGATGTAACAACCCGCTACGTTGCCGATCTTGCTTACGCGGAAGACCTCGCGTATTTCGGCGCGTCCCGTTATCTCTTCCCTTATGATGGGCTTCAAAAGGCCTTCCATGGCGCTCTTTATGTCGTCGACGAGGTTATAGATGACGTTATAAAGACGCAGGTCAACATTCTCTTTCTCGGCGAGG
>JBHHVI010000099.1:0-3046 GCA_046754225.1 Thermodesulfobacteriota bacterium
TAAGGGAGAACGCCATTAAAAAGAGCGAGGCCTTGAATGAAAGGCTCCATGCCTTTGAAAGCAGGGGGTTTTCATGGCGGAGACTCCTCAGTTTTAACGTCAGGCTAAGGGAAAAATTCATCGCCTTCGGACTCCGGCATAAAGACAGGGTCAAGGAGATACCGCTCGTGGGCGGCCTCTTAAAAAAGGTCTATAACTCTCTCAGGTATCCAGACAGGTAATATTATGGCGATACGATACGGGTTCAAGTCCTCGAAATCATTTTTCCCGGGTTCGGTCCAGGAGGACCTCTCTAAGAAAGAGGTTACATCTGTGATAAAAAAGCGGGTCGGGGCTGAAAAGAGGGGTTGATTTAAAGGATTTCCGCCTGTTTAGACTTGACTGAAAAGACCCCTCTGATATAGAATGGACGTACCCGAAGGCTTGGATTTTATGAAAGAGAGTCCTATCGTCTTAAGACGGTAAGATAGGGTAACGCCTCAAAAAAACGCCCTGCCGGCATTGTTAGGTCCGGCTTTCTGCTCCACCGTCTTAGAGATTTATCAACACGCAACTTGGACAAACATCAGGGACTGAAATGAGAGTCGTAATAGCCTGCCCCGCGGTGGTGGAGTACGACGCCGTAGGAAATGACGTTATTGAAGAGTACAGGTGCCTCAAAGAAGAAGGCATTGAGGCGTACATATATGCTGAAAAATTCGACGACTCCTCCTCTCACCTCATAAGTGAAGACTGCCTTCATCTCTTAAAGAAAAAAGATACCGTCCTTGTCTATCATCACGCCATTCACTGGGAGCGGGGGTTAGAGCTATTCAAGAACGCCGCCTGCAGGAAGGTCGTAAAATACCACAACATAACCCCGGAACATTTTTTCCTCCCCTACTCTTCAAATATCTTCAAAAACTGCCTCCTGGCCCGGAAGCAGACGGGTGAACTCCTCGGCGCGGGCATAGACCTCGCGCTTTTTGATTCGCACTTCAACGCCCTGGACTTCCTCTCCCTCGGTTTCCCGCCCGAGAGATGCAGGATACTCGCGCCCTTCAACAGGATCCACGAATATGAAAAGATAAAATCCGACATCAGCGTCCTTGAAAGGTTGTCCGACGGCAAGGTCAACGTCCTTTTCACAGGGAGGGTGGCGCCCAACAAGGGGCACCGCCACATCCTTTACACGGCCTATTACTACAAACTCCTTTTCGGGAATAATGTCAGGTTCACAATAGTAGGGGGCAAGGATTTTCTGCTTAACGGTTATTACAGGGAACTCAAGGAGTTGAGAGGCTCCCTCCAAATCGACGACATTGTGGAGATGACGGGAACGGTCTCTTATGAAGAGCTTAAATCGTATTACCTCGCCTCTCACATCTTTTTGCTCATGAGCGAGCATGAAGGTTTCTGCGTACCCGTGCTCGAGGCCCAATATTTTAAACTGCCCATTATAGCCTTCGCATCCTCCGCCGTGAAAGAGACGGCCGGGAAAAACCAGCTCATTTACAATTCCATCGACTATGAGACCTTCGCCTCATCCATTCACACCCTTTACAACGACCCGGGGGCGAGGATGTACCTTGCCGACGAAGGGCATAAAAACTTCCAGGGCTATGAACGGGACGGCCTTAAAAACCTGTTCCTTTCCCAGATGGGGGAATGCTGATGAAGAGGATAGCCGTAGTGGTGCATAGATGCGGCCGTGAGATCGTGGGCGGGTCCGAGGGGTATGCCTTCAAGATGGCGGAGTCCCTCTCAGAGGAGTTTAACGTCGACGTCATCACGACCACCGCGAAAGACTATGTAACTTGGGAAAATTTTTATAAAGAGGGCGCTCAAAGGGTCTCCGGCGCCTTAAGGATTTTAAGGTTCGGGGTAGATATCCAGAGGGGCCCTTACTGGCATGGTCTGAGCAGGGTCCTTTTCAAAAACCTCTCAATCGAAAAATTCGCAACGCTTGAGCCGGAGAGAAAGGAATCTTTTCTCTCCGAACTCGAAAAGACCCCATTAGGTCTTCAGGAGGAATGGATTAAGTTTCAGGGCCCCCATTCATCGGGGCTTATTCAGTATATAAAAGAAAACAACTCCCGCTACGACGCCTTTATCTTCGTCACATATCTATACCCCACCACATACTTCGCCGTTGACGCTGTCAGGGACTCTAAAAAGGTCTTTATCGTACCCACTCTCCATGACGAACCGCCTGCGTACCTCCCCATCTTCAAAAAGTACTCCGCCTTCAGCCAGCTCTTCCTCACGGGGGCTGAAAAGGCCTTTGCCGGGAGGGTCTTAAAGAGCCAGGACGGCTCAGCCGCCCTGGGGACCGGCGTCCTGGGCTTCGGTATTGAGGACAGGTTCGAGGCCGTGGAAAAATCCGGCGGCGGGGCCCCGTATATCCTTTACGCCGGCAGGCTCGACGAGGCGAAGGGGGTAAGAGGCCTCTTTGAATACTTCAGGCGGTTTTCAAAAAAAGACGCGGGGCTGAAACTCTACACCATAGGCGACGGTGAACTGAAGTCCTACAGGCATGAAAGGGTCGAGTACCTCGGTTTTGTAAGTGAAGAGGAAAAACTCTCTCTCATGAAAAACGCCCTTGCCCTTGTCCATCCCTCGCCCTACGAGAGCCTCGCCATATCTCTCCTTGAATCCTTCATGATGGAAACCCCCGCGCTGGTCAACGGAAAGTGCGCGGTCCTGAAAGACCATATTGAGAGCTCGCGGGGCGGCTTTGCCTACGGGTCTTACGATGAATTTGAAACACACCTTTCGCGTCTAATGGGGGACAGGGCGCTCAAGCGAAGGCTCGGCCGCAACGCCAGGGGTTACTTCCTTGAAAATTATTCTCTTGAAAAATACAAGGAGCGGCTTCTCTCTATCTTCCGCCCCGTTCCGGATATTACCGGAGAGCAGAAGAGGGCGCCTTCGTTTCAACACGAACTCAGCGCCATGCCGTAAGAGTTTCTACCATAACGCACATTTCTAAAAGCAACATGGATTCTCATCAAAGGAGGCAGTAGAAGTGAAGAAGGCACTTATTACCGGAATTACAGGCCAGGAC
>JBHHVI010000100.1:0-3000 GCA_046754225.1 Thermodesulfobacteriota bacterium
CTTAAAAAAGGTTTTAGCGACGGGCGCGCCAAGGCCGGGGGGTACGGACTTTATCTCTTCACCTCCGTCTGGTTTCTTTTTATATTCCTCTTCTTCTCCGTCTCATCGACGAAACTGCCCAACTACATCTTCCCCGCCATCCCGGCGGCCTCTGTAATGTGCGGGGTATACTGCTCGGAGCTTCTCGAAAACCGCGGGGGGCGGAGGTCTGCCTTCTACGCCATGAGCGCCCTCTCCCTCATACTCTCCGCCGCCTTCTACATAACGCCCTTTACAGGGGTAAAGATGGAGATACCTTTCTCAATACGGTTCTTCCATATCCTCGGCGGCATCTTTCTCGTAGCCGCCCTTTTCTCCTTCAAGGCCGCACTAAGGCCGGCAAGGTACATAGGCGGCATAGCCTCGATGACGGCGGTGCTCCTCATATTCCTGAGGCTGTACGCCGTGCCCCCCGTCAATATCTTTTTCCAGAAAGACCTCTATACTTACGCGACCTACGCCAGGGGCCTCTCAGACAGGGCCCTCCTCGCCACATACGAGATAAACAGGCCCTCCATCGCATTTTACTCGGCGGGCCGTGTTATAAAATTCGAAAGGAACAACATCAAGGATATACCCCGCCACTCAACCGGCAAAAGTTTGCTGATTATAACGACCGAAAAGAACTACTCCGAGCTGAGCGCGGCGAACCTCAAGGTCATTGACAGGCGCGGCCCCTACGTACTCATGTCCGATACCACGGAACTACCTCCCCTCAAGGATTAGTCAGGGGCCCGGGTCGGCGGGCTTGATTTTTATCCCCTAAACCCATATCATTTCCCTTATGCGAAAAAAGAAGATAATCATCATGGGCGCCGCGGGCAGGGATTTTCACAACTTCAACGTCCGCTATCGCGAAGACCCGGCATTCGAGGTCGTTGGTTTCACGGCGGCCCAGATACCCTTCATCGAGGAACGGGTCTATCCCCCGGAACTCTCTGGGCCCCTCTACCCCGGTGGGATTCAGATCCATCCCGAACAAAGGCTCGCTCGCCTCATAAAGGATACCTCGGCCTCTGCCGTCGTCTTCTCCTACAGCGACCTCTCCCATGAAGAGGTGATGCACAGGGCATCTCTCTGTACGGCCCTGGGTGCTGATTTCACACTCCTCGGCTCGGAAAAGACGATGATACCATCGAAAAAGCCTGTCATATCAGTGTGCGCCGTAAGGACGGGGTGCGGAAAAAGCGGTATTTCAAGATATATCGCTAAAATCATCACCGCCGCAGGAAAGACCCCCGTCGCCGTACGCCACCCCATGCCTTACGGACCGCTCACCAGGGAGCGGAGCGTACAGAGGTTTGCTTCTCTGGAGGATATTCAGGCCGCCCGATGCACCATAGAGGAACGCGAGGAGTACGAACCACTTGTGGAGGCCGGAGTCACCGTATACGCGGGAATAGATTATGGGGAGATATTAAAAGAGGCGGAAAAGGAAGCCGATATAATCATCTGGGACGGCGGCAATAACGACCTGCCCTTTATAAGGCCCGGCCTCGAGATTGTAGTGGCCGACCCCTTAAGGGCCGGAGACGAAACCCGCTATTATCCCGGAGAGGCCAACCTCATAAGGGCCGATGTTGTAATCATAAACAAGGCCAACGCCGCCTCAGAGGATGAAATAAGCCTTGTCGTGAAAAATGTAACGATGCTCAACCCATCTGCGAGTCTAATAAGGACGGCCTCTGTCGTAAGGGCCGCCGGGGATATTAAGGGCAAAAAAGCCCTCGTCATCGAGGACGGTCCCACCCTCACCCACGGCGGCATGGACCGTGGGGCCGGTATGGAGGCCGCGGAAAAATACGGGGCCGTGGCCGTGGACGCGAGCCCCTTTGCCGTGGGCTCCATAAAGGAGACCTTTGAAAAGTACCCGGGCATAAAGAACCTCCTTCCCGCCGTTGGATATTCGAAGAAGCAAACCGCGGAACTCGAGGAGACAATAAACGCCACGCCCTCTGACATTGTGCTCGTGGCCACGCCCGTAAACCTCGCCGCCGTCATAGACATACAAAAACCGGCCGTAAGGGTGACATATGAAATAGAAGAGATGGAGGGGCAGTCCCTTAAAGGGGTTATAACCGGTTTTCTGACCAATTTTATGGAGAAACGGCTTTGAAGGGTTTTCTCATATATCTCGCCAAGAGGTATATCGCCGGGACGAAAAAAGAGCACGCCATCGAGGCCGCGAAGGGGCTGAACCAGGAGGGGCTCAAGGCCACTATAGACATACTCGGGGAGAACGTCACCGACGGGGCCGAGGCCGAGGCGAACGTTAACGAGTACATTGGGCTTCTTGAAGAGATAAAGGCCTCGGGCGTGGATTCCACCATCTCACTGAAGTTAACGCACCTGGGGCTCGACATCTCAGAGGAGCTCGCCGCTGAAAACCTTGAAAGGATACTTAAAACGGCCCGCCGTCTAAATAACTTCGTGAGGGTGGATATGGAGTCCTCAGAATACACTGATACCACGCTGAGGATTTTTCTGGGCCTGCACGAGAGGTATCCCAACGTGGGCGTCGCCATACAGAGTTATCTCTTAAGGAGCGCGGGGGATATGGAAATCCTCATGGAAAAAGGGGCGAGCGTCAGGCTCGTCAAGGGGGCGTACAGGGAGCCGCCGGGCGTGGCATTTCAGTCGAAGAGCCTTGTGAATAGTAATTTCTCGGACATGATGAAGGTCATCCTCTTAAAGGGCGCGAGACCGGCCATCGCCACCCATGACAGCGCCCTTATAGACGAGGCGGTAAGGTTCGCCGGAGAGAAAAACATCCCCAACAAAAAATTCGAATTCCAGATGCTCCTCGGCATAAGCAGAAAACTGCAAAAGAGGCTCGCAGGAGCAGGTTTCAACGTAAGGGTCTACGTGCCTTACGGCAAGAACTGGCTCCCTTACGTCATGAGGCGCCTTGTGGAGCGGAAGGAAAACATATTTTTTGTTGCGAGGCACATCCTTGATTAG
>JBHHVI010000101.1:0-2846 GCA_046754225.1 Thermodesulfobacteriota bacterium
GAGGCGGTCCCCGAAGAGGCGGTGGTTCCTTTCGAGGAGAAAGAAGCGGTTCAGGCCTCAAACGATGTGAGGAATATAGAATTCAAGAAGATGGGTGATAAGGGTTATCTCACGATAGAGACTTCAAATAAGCCTCTATACGCCTTAAAAGAGTCTGCGGACGGCAAGACCCTTGTCATTGATATCAGCGACACCTCCATTGGGCAAGAGCTGACAAGAACGCTTGACGCTACAAAGCTTGCCACCCCGGTGGCCACGGTCAGTTCTTATCAGAGGTCAACCAGGCCGGGTGCCGTCAGGGTCTTTGTTGAGCTGAGCGCAAAGGCTGAGCACAGTATAAGGGAGTTTAACAACACCCTGACCGTGGTTTTCAGCCCTGAGGCCGGGCCGTCTCCCGTGCAGGCTGGGAAAGCAAGAGCAGCCGGGGCAATGGCCGGCCGGAAATACACCGGCCAGAGAATAGACCTCGATATGATGGACGCGAATATAACCGACATCCTGAGGCTTCTTGCCGAGGTGAGCGATCTGAACATAATAGCCTCTGATGATGTTAAAGGCACGATTTCTCTCAGGCTTAAAAACGTGCCCTGGGATCAGGCCTTTGACATAATACTTAAATCCAAGGGCCTTGATAAGATAAAAGAGGGTAACGTCGTGAGGGTCGCTCCGGCGGCAAAGATAAGTCAGGAAAGAGAGTCGACACTGGCGGCAAAGAAGGCCCATGAGAAGCTCGAACCCCTGAGCATCAAATTTATGAGCGTTAATTACGCGAAGGCGTCAGAGCTGGTGGAGCAGGTCAAGACCGTGCTCACTGACAGGGGTAGTGTAACAAGCGAGACGCGTACAAACACCCTTGTAATAAGGGACACAAAAAGGGGGATTGACTCCGCCGTTAATCTTGTCTCAAGGCTCGACACAGCCATACCGCAGGTTTTGATTGAGGCGAGGATAGTCGAAGCGTCAACGAGTTTCGCAAGGGACCTCGGCATACAGTGGGGCGTTGATTACCAGACTGGAGGCAACGTCTCCACCGATACTTTCGGAAGCAGCTCCGAGTCAGGGCAGTCGGTCTCGAGTAGCACCACAGACCCCACATTTTCCGCGCAGGACGGTTCCAATAACTATGCCGTAAACCTGCCTGCCTCTGGTGAGGCCGGCACACTCGGCGCCCTCGGCTTTATTCTCGGCAAAGCCGGACAGAACCCGCTCGTGCTTGATCTGCGTCTGTCGGCAGGTGAGCAGGAGGGGAGTGTAAGAACAATATCCAGACCGAGGGTGGTAAGTATGGACAACAAGGAGGCGAAGATAGAGCAGGGTGAGTCCATACCCTTTGAGACCACCTCCGCCACCGGTACAACCACGACCTTCGTGGATGCGAACCTGAGTCTTACCGTCACCCCTCATATAACGCCTGACGGAAGCATCATTATGAATATAAAGGCGAGCAGGAACTCTATCGGCAGTTTCAGGACATCCTCAGGCGAGCCCAGTATAGACAAGAAAGAGTCTTCAACTGAGGTCCTGGTCAAAGACGGAGAAACGACGGTAATAGGAGGCATCGTTGTCTCGGATAAAAGCGAGACCGACAGCGGCATACCCTATCTCAGGAAAATCCCGCTCTTCGGCTGGCTCTTCAAGAGTAAATCCATATCAGATTCACAGAAGGAGCTTCTTATATTTATAACACCTACCATTATTAAGGATACGGTTGTAAGTTAGGTTTGCCTGACTTGAGATATCCACAGACCGGAAGCACCCCTCTTTTAAGGGGTGCTTCTTTTTTTGAGCATCAAGAGGCGTCAGAAAAATCCCATCAGCCCGGCGTACTCGCGGTCCCTATATAGATATCCTCCAGATAGTATCTCCGGACCGACACGGCAATTGCAATGACCTGAAATTTGTTGTAATATTACAGTCTGATTATTACTATTCAGCCTGTTCCAATTAACAACGGTGGTCTTGAATTTTTTCAGCGGGTCCATTTCCCGACCCCCGGGGCCGGGCCTATCCTGATATGGTTTTCTTGCGCCGCTCTTTAAAGCGAGGTAGCTCATTAGGGACGGTTATGAGAAAAATACTTTTCGCCTTTATCTCTCTTTTTATTATGGCGGCCGTCTTTGCCGCGCCGGCGTATTCAGGCTGGAGCCCCTTTAAAAAGGAAAAGGCCCAGGACCAGAAGGTCAGGGATAAGGAGGTTGCCGAGGCGATTGCAAGGTTCAAGAACAGTGACCCGGATATGAAGGTCTTCTTTGAAAAGGCTTACGGCTACGCCGTATTCCCGTCAGTCGGCAAGGGGGGGATGGGTATAGGCGGAGCTTACGGTAAGGGAAAGGTTTATAAAAATAAAAGGCCTATCGGGAGATCAAGCCTCAAGCAGCTCACTATCGGTTTTCAGCTCGGGGGTCAGGTATACAGTGAGATAATCTTTTTCAAGGACAAAAAGGCACTCGATGATTTCAAGTCCGGCAATTTTGAATTGGGCGCGCAGGCATCGGCCGTAGCCGTCACCGCCGGGGCCTCCGCAAACGCGGATTATGACAATGGAGTGGCTATCTTCACCATAGCGAAGGGCGGTTTGATGTATGAGGCCACTGTAGGCGGGCAGAAGTTCAGTTTCACCCCCATGTAGCCCCTTTCAAAAAGGTTTTGTGTGGCTGGAAAAACGGCTTGATTTAAGCCCATGTAAGGGTTATAAAAGATTGCGGCAAGCGTGCCGCAGGGGTCGCCCGGGGCCCCTTTTTGTGCTGTAAGTTGACTGAAAAATGGAATCGGGGCGTGGCTCAGTCTGGAAGAGCACCGCGTTCGGGACGCGGGGGTCGGAGGTTCAAATCCTCTCGCCCCGACCA
>JBHHVI010000102.1:0-2516 GCA_046754225.1 Thermodesulfobacteriota bacterium
CGGCGCGGCCACCGGGGCCGGCGCAGCCACCGGGGCCGCCGCGGCCACCGGGGCCGTAAAAACGGTTTTTTATGTAAGATATCTTCTCGGCGGCCCCGGTCACCTTCTTTACGCCCAATTCCTTGAGAGCGGCCCTCACATCTTCTCTTCCGTAAAGGACAAAACCCGGGCGGGCCTCCTTCAGGAACTTATGGCATATACCGTGGAAGGTCCCGATATTAAGCCCCCGGGGGTCCGACCCCGTAATCCCGTTAACGCGCTCACGCATTTCACGGGCCGCCCTGTTTGTAAAGGTTACGGCCAAAATCCTTTCCGGGTCCTCTCCTTCGGCGATGAGCCGGGCCGTCCTCGCCGCGAGCACAAGGGTCTTGCCGCTTCCCGGGGGCGCTACGACGAGCGCATAGCGCGAGTCTAAAAAGACGGCTCCCCGCTGCGCCGCGTCCAACCCTTCTTCCAAACCTTCCGTGTCCAAACCTTCAATGATACTTGAAAGCATCTTTTGACCTTCCGTTTTTCTTATTACCCGGCTTGATTCACCCTCTTCTTTGCCGCGGGAGGTAACCTTCATACGGGGTCTACATGGATAAAAGATTTTTCAATAGCCTTTATTTCCCCCACGCTCCGCTCCACCTCCTCGCCTATGGCGTGGGAGTCGAGAGTGGAAAGGTCCTTATCCACCTCTATATGTATTTCAACATGTATAAAGTTACCGACGTAGTGGGCCCTGACGGTGTTTATCGCCTTTACGCCTTCTACAGCGCGGGCCTTGCCCTTAATCTCATTCATGAGCCGCGGCTCGGGGGCCTTACCCATGAGGTAATCTATATTCTCCATGCCGATACTGTAACCCGTGTAAATAATCCAGAGGCTTATTATAACCCCTGCCATGGGGTCGAGGAGCGGGGCGCCGAAGCGCACGCCCACAACTCCAAAGAGCACTGCGCCGGAGACAAAGACATCCATGAGGGAGTCAAGGGCCGTGGCCTTCAAGGCGGGGCTGTTGATCTCTTTACCAACCCTTCTGAAATAAACCGACATCCCGGCCTTTACCACGATGGTTATAACCGGCACGGAGAGCGCGAAAAGGCCTATCTCCGGGCGGGCGTCGGTAAATGCCCTCTTAACGGACTCCCTCAGAATCTCAAAACCGAGGATACCGGCGAGTATGGCGATAATCATGCCCGCCACGGGCTCGGCCCTGCTGTGTCCGAAGGGGTGCCCCTCGTCGGCCTTCTTGTCCGAGATCCTTACGCAGATAAACGTGGCTACGGAAGAGACTATGTCGTTCAGTGAGTTTATGGCGTCGGAGATGAGGGCTATGCTTCCCGAAAGCATGCCGGCGGCGAGCTTCAACGCGAGAAGTGCGGTGTTGCCGATAATATTAATGAGCGTCGCCCTGAAGGCTATGGGGTTCATCACGGCCTTTTGTTTTTCATTAACGAAACGTCAATAAACATAATAAATAATAAAACCGGCCGCGTCCAGGGAGAAGGCGGGAGGTCAACAGGAAAGAACGAGGGGCCGGGCAAAAGCGCCGTTGGTCTTTATCGAGGGGTGCTGATTTTTTTGCTCACGGTGTAAGCACCCTGAGCCTCTTCTGCATCACCCTTATCGTAATATCTCCTATCCACTCGAAGGGCTCACCGTCCACGTGGCAATCCGTTATGTGCCCCCTCTTTATCTCAATGCGCTTGCCCTTTACGTGCCTGTATCCCCTGAGTGCGCCGATGGTCCCGTTAAAGAGCCTTTGTGAAAGGTCGGGTATCTTCAATGCCTTTACTCCCGGAATGATACAGAGGTGGATATTGCCATCAAAAGGGCTCGCGCCTGGGGCCATTACGGCCGGCCCGCCGTAGAACTCTGTATTGGCGGCCGTCAACGTAAGGGAGTTTATCTTTAAAAAGGCGTTGTCCACCGTGATTGAGAGCTCCTCTTCACCATATTTCAAGAACTCCTTGAAGGCCCCGGGATGTCGCGCGAGAAACTCCTTTGCCTTTCTCGCGAAGAAGAGTTTTTTATATTTCTTCAAAAAGGCCGTTTCGAGGCCGAAACCCGCCATGGCGAAGAAGTACCTGTCGCAAAAGAGTCCCGCGTCCACGCCCCTCACCTTCCCTCTTTTCATGAGCGCCAACGGTGCCTCTATACCCGCCGGTATCTTGAGGCTCCTCGAAAGTGTATTGCCCTTTCCCAGCGGCACTATCCCGAGGAAAAGGGGGCTCTTTACGAGGGGGGCCGCGGCTTCGTTCACAGTGCCGTCCCCTCCGCAGGCGAATACGGCGGTAAATTTCCTCTTAACCGCCTCTTCAGAGAGGGCCCTCGCGTGGCCAGGCCCCTTCGTGGCCTTGACGACAAAAAGGCCGGCGGCGGCCTTGAAGACCTTTCTCACCGCGTCCGTAACCGCCCCGGTTCTGTCTTTACCCCCGGAGGCGGGGTTTACAATAAAAAGGACCTTCAACGCAAAACCTCTCCGGCCATAAAAAAACTCCTCCTCAACCGTTATAATCAAACAACTGGGT
>JBHHVI010000103.1:0-2420 GCA_046754225.1 Thermodesulfobacteriota bacterium
ACGACAAGGCCAAATTTCATGATATTATTTCTTTAATGCCGGGATCCGGAGGTCTGCCGGGCTTGAGAGCGCCACCTCGTCCTGGCGCGTCTTCTTACCGTCCTTCAGGCGCCGGTACACGCTGAGCGCCCATAGGGGAAAATACTGACTGTAGCCGTGGTATCTGAGATAGAAGACCCTCGGAAAACCCGTGCCCGTATAGAGAGACTCGTCCCAGCCGCCTCCGGGGTCCTGCGAGTTTACAAGGTAGTTCACACCACGGATGACCGGGTCGGAGTCGGCCTCACCGGCCGCCATAAGCCCGAGAAGCGCCCAGGAGGTCTGCGATGGCGTGCTTTCGCCTTTTCCGGCAAGGCTCGGGTCGTTGTACGTATGGCAGGTCTCGCCCCAGCCGCCATCTGGGTTCTGGCATGACTTGAGCCACCGAGCGGCCTTTCTTATATAGGGGGCGTTCATATCCTCACCGGCCTGGCTGAGGGCCACGAGCACACTCCATGTGCCGTAGATGTAGTTCACACCCCATCGGCCGAACCAGCCCCCCCACTCTTCCTGTTCACTCCTCAGGAATTCTATCGCCCTCTTCACCGGTGGAAAATCCCGGCCGAAGCCGAGCATGGAAAAAAGCTCGATGCAGCGTCCTGTAACGTCAGCGGTGCTCGGGTCAAGAAGGGCGCCGTGGTCCGCGAATGGGATATCATTAAGGTATATGCGGTTGTTGTCTATGTCGAAGGCCCCCCAGCCGCCGTCGGAGTTCTGCATACCCGTAACCCAGTTAACTCCCCTCGCGATCCTTTCCCTGTACTCCTCACAGTCCATTGCCCCACCGCGCAGTAGCGACATAAGCACCATGGCGGTGTCGTCGAGGTCGGGATAAAAGGAATTCTCGAACTGGAAGGCCCAGCCCCCTGGCGCCAACTCCGAGGCCCTGAGGGTCCAGTCTCCGGGGATCATTACCTGCCTTTCAAAGAGCCATTTCACGGAGTCCACGACGGCCCTGTGCTCCGGTGTGAGCCCGGTCTCCATGAGAGCCGAAAGGCTCAAACAGGTGTCCCATACAGGGGAGAGGCAGGGCTGGCACAGTGCCTCGTCACCTTTATCGAGAATAAGGTCGTCAAGGGCCTTGAGCCCCCCGACCATGTTTGGATCGTTTTCAGGATAGCCCAGCACCTTAAGGGCCATTACGGCGTTGGCCATGGCGGGAAAGATTGCTCCCATCCCACCTTCGCCCTTCATCCTCTCGAGAGTAAAAGCTTCGGCAAGCCTCAAAGCCCTTTCTCCCCACATCCGCTTTAAGAGTCCGTCCGCCTTCTTAAGCGCCCTGTCAAAAAGGATAAAAAGATTTTTTCTGTGACGCCCGGGAATTAACCGGTCGAGATGGCGTAGTTTGTCCGGCGGCTCAACGAAAAGCTCCGACAGGCCCTCATGGGGCCCGAGTTTGCAAACAGGCCGCTTTGCGTAGAAGACAAGTAGCGGCGCTATCACCGTGCGCGACCAGTAAGAGACCTTGCTCATATGAAAAAAGAACCAGCGCGGCAGGAGCATAATCTGAACGGGCATGGCAGGGACGGTGCGCCAGGGTATCTGACCGAAGAGCGCAAGGGTTATCCGCGTAAAGACATTGACACGGGCCGCGCCTCCGAGGCTCAATATAAGTCGTCTCGCACTGACCATATGGGGCGCGTTAGGGCAGTCGCCTGAAAGCTTCAGCGCGAAATAGGCCTTCACCGTGGCGGAGAGGTCCGAGAAGCCTCCTTCATACAGGGCCCATCCGCCGTCAGGGAGCTGTTTCGCACGGATATAACGGAGGAGACCTTCTTTGACGCCGCGCTCAACGTCCATACCCATGAAGCGTTTTAAGATAATATATTCAGAGGGTATGGTGGCGTCTGCTTCAAGGTCGAATACCCAGAAGCCCCCGGGGTTCTGACGTGTGAGGATGTTCCCGCAGGCCCTTTCCAGCGCTTCCTCAAGCGTGGCGGGGGAAAAAGGCCCTTCCTCTTCACGGTCCCTCAGGGGATAGGCGACGCGGAGGTGCTTTTGCCCGGGACAGGCGGCTTTTAATCTTTTATCTGAGCTCATAAGCGGATTTCATGGAACCCATGGACTGAAAATAATATAAAAAAACTCAACGCCCTATGAGGCCGGCCTTAAACTCTGTAAAGAGAGGCTGCAAGGCTCGCCGAAAGGTCCGGCCCCGGATTAATTTTACCCTTCTTTTACTACATTGCAAGGGAAAAAATCCCTGCTTTTTACGGCGACGTTGCGACGGTGGTATGATATGGCACCGGTTTTCGCTTAGGTAGAATCTCCCGTGCCTTGCTCTTATCAAGCGGCGGGGGGGTTTTTTATGAATTCCTATGAATTTCTAATGAAGCTCAATTTCCCTTGACTCGCCCCCCCCTTAACCAATAAAATGTTCT
>JBHHVI010000104.1:0-2376 GCA_046754225.1 Thermodesulfobacteriota bacterium
CATGCGGCTTGGTCCTCTCAAATTTGGCCTTGCTCATAATCGACCCTCCAAAGATTCGTTGTTATAATAATTTATTTACTCTGCACCTTGGCCGTCAGCACATCCGTGACGGAGGCCGGCACCTGTTCGTAGTGATCAAACTGCATGGAATATGAGGCCCTGCCCTGGCTCATGCTCCTTAAGTCCGTGGCGTACCCGAACATGTTGGCGAGCGGCACGTTGGCGCTCACGACCTGCGAGCCGGCCCTCTCCTCGATGCCTATAATCTTGCCCCTTCTCGAGTTCAAGTCCCCGATGACGTCGCCCATGAACTGCTCGGGCGTTACAGCCTCCACTGTCATGACAGGTTCAAGGAGCACCTCGCCGGCCTTTTTAAGGCCGTCCTTTAATGCCATGGAGCCGGCTATCTTGAAGGCCATCTCCGAGGAGTCCACGTCATGGTACGACCCGTCAATAAGCCTTACCCTCACATCCACCACGGGATAGCCCGCGAGGACCCCGTTTTCAAGGGCCCCTCTAATACCCTTCTCCACGGCGGGGATATATTCCCTGGGGATCGCTCCTCCGACTATCTTGTTCTCGAACTCGAAGCCTACGCCTGGCCCGGAGGGCTCAACCTCTATGACGGCGTGGCCGTACTGGCCTCTGCCGCCAGTCTGCTTGACATACCTGCACTCGGCGGTTGCGGCTCTCGTAATCGTCTCTTTATAGGCGACCTGGGGTTTGCCCACGTTCGCCGCGACGCTGAACTCCCTTAAAAGCCTGTCCACTATTATCTCGAGGTGAAGCTCACCCATACCGGAAATAATGGTCTGGCCCGTATCCTCATCGGTCATGACCCTGAACGAAGGGTCCTCTACTGAAAGCTTCTGGAGCGCCATACCTAATTTTTCCTGGTCGGCCTTTGTCTTCGGCTCGATGGCGATGGACATAACAGGGTCCGGAAACTCCATGGACTCAAGTATAACGGGTGCGTCCTTGTCGCATATGGTATCGCCGGTAATGGTGCTCTTAAGGCCTACGGCCGCGGCTATATCGCCGGCGTAGACCTCCTTTACCTCCTCACGCTTGTTCGAATGCATCTTTACAAGCCTGCCAACCCTTTCCTTCACGTCCTTCGTGGAATTATACACATAAGAACCCGCGGCCATGGAACCTGAATAGACTCGGAAGAAGGCCAGCTGGCCCACAAAGGGGTCCGTCATTATCTTGAAGGCCAGAGCGGAAAAAGGCGCGTCATCCATAGCCGGCCTCTCCTCCTCCCCATCCTTGCCGTCAGGCCTGATGCCCACTACAGGGGGGATATCCGCGGGAGAGGGCAGGTAATCAACAACGGCGTCGAGCAGGAACTGCACTCCCTTGTTTTTAAAAGCCGACCCGCAAAATACCGGTGTTACGGCAATATCTATGGTGCCCCTTCTTATGGCGCTCATCAACTGCTCCGAAGAGACCGGCTTGCCGTCAAGGTAATTTTCCATTATTTTTTCATCAAAGTCCGCGGCGGCCTCTATGAGCTTTTCCCTGTATTCGGCCACCGTCTCCTTAAGGTCATCGGGGATATCCACGAACCTGTACTTGGCCCCCAGGGTATCCTCGTCCCAGACCACGGCCTTTTCCGTAACGAGGTCGACGAGCCCCTTGAAGGAGTCCTCCTTGCCTATGGGGACCTGCATTATAACGGGAGCGGCCTTAAGCCTGTCCACCATCATATCGACAACGGCGAAAAAGTCCGCCCCCACACGGTCCATCTTGTTCACGAAGGCGATCCTCGGGACCCTGTACTTATCGGCCTGACGCCAGACGGTCTCGCTCTGGGGCTCAACGCCCCCGACTGAACAGAATACAGCCACGGCGCCGTCAAGCACGCGGAGCGACCTTTCAACCTCTATTGTAAAGTCAACGTGACCGGGGGTATCAATAATATTGATGCGGTAATCATTCCATGAGCAGGTGGTGGCGGCCGAGGTTATGGTAATACCCCGTTCCTTTTCCTGCTCCATCCAATCCATAACCGCGGTGCCGTCGTGGACCTCCCCGATCTTGTAGGTAATCCCCGTATAATAGAGGACCCTTTCGGTTGTGGTCGTCTTGCCCGCGTCTATGTGGGCCATTATCCCTATATTTCTCTGCTTCTCTATTGGTACAGTTCTCGGCACTTAATAAACCTCTTCCGTGTCTCTCTAAAATTAAAGCGTAAATTGCGCTAATCCGTGAAGTATCCCTTTTCAAAAAGCCTCCACAGTTTCCGGCCCATGACTGAAGCCGCTTTTTTTACATCAATAAGGCCGCTTTTTTTGACTGAAACGTTTTACAGGGAGAGTAGTGTAAAAACCTTACGCTCGACCAAACCCGCCGCTCTACCAGCGGTAATGGGCG
>JBHHVI010000105.1:0-2344 GCA_046754225.1 Thermodesulfobacteriota bacterium
ATCAACATTGGCCCTATGAAGCCCCACGTCTAAATAGTAAAGCCCACCGAGCATGGGGAGCGTCTCCATGGTTAATTCAAAAAGACCTTTGCCCAAAACCTCTTCAACGGGATAGCCGCTTATTGGTGTTGTTGCAAGACGGAAGACCTCGACGCCCATCTGTGAATTACAACTGATGCGCAATCCCGGCGCGATAATCTTTTTCCCCGCCCGGTACTCCACCCTTATCTTTATGGAGTCCCCGGTATTTATCCTCCTTAACTCCCGGCCTTCGGGGTCCGTGACCTCTACTTTATCTATTGTGAAATCAATCTTCTTGCAATGGTACGGTATGCCCGTTATCTGAACAGGCCCGCCGCCCGCTTCCACGTTGCCCGTGTTAAGGTACCTTTCCGTCACCTCCTCCACACCGCCAGAGGCTACGGCGTGGCCGCCTTCGAGGAGAACGGCCTTTTCGCAGAGTTTTTTCACCGCCGCCATGTTGTGGCTCACGAAGAGGATGGTCCTGCCGCCCTTGGCCACGTCGCCCATCTTGCCGAGGCATTTTTGCTGGAAGGCGCTGTCGCCCACGGCCAACACCTCGTCAATAATAAGTATTTCCGGTTCGAGGTGGGCGGCCACGGCAAAGGCGAGCCTCACGTACATGCCGCTTGAGTACCTCTTTACGGGCGTGTCGAGGAATTTCTCTATCTCCGAGAAGGCGACTATCTCATCGAACTTCTTCCTTATCTCGGCGTTCATCATGCCGAGGAGCGCGCCGTTAAGAAAGATATTCTCCCTGCCAGTAAGCTCGGGGTGAAAGCCCGTGCCCACCTCTAAGAGGCTCGCCACACGGCCCCGCATGGAGATGCGCCCCTCCGTGGGCTCGGTGACGCGCGAAAGTATCTTCAAGAGGGTGGACTTGCCAGCGCCGTTCTTGCCTATTATCCCTATTACCTCGCCCTCGTTCACCTCAAAGGAGACGTCCCTCAAGGCCCAGACCGTATCGTCGCCGTTATCCTCGCCGCCGGACTTTCTCCCGCGCCTGAAGGGCGCCGAGATGGCCTGCGTAATCTCCTCTCTGAGGCTTCCGTAAGAGGCCTTTTTGCCGATGGAGTACCTCTTGGAGATATTATCTATTTCTATAACCGGTGCGCCCATTTCTTTGATTTACCTTTTAATTACCGATTAATTACCGGGGCTCCGTCAAACAACGTCGGCGAAATACCTCTCAACACGCCTGAAATAAAAGAGCCCCCCCATGAAGACTAAAAACCCTATGCCCGTGGAAATCCCGAGTGAGGCCCACGGTATGGGGAGATGTCCGAGGACGGCGGCCCTGAAGGCCTCGATAACCCCGCCCATGGGGTTTAAGAGGAGTATCCAGCCGTACTTCGCGCCGAAAAGGCTCTTGGGATAGATAACAGGCGTGGCGAACATCCATATCTGAACCAAAAAGGGTATTACGTATTGAATGTCGCGGTACCTTACGTTAAGGGCCGAAAACCACATGCTGAAAGCCAGGGCGTTCATAAAGGTTATAACTATGAGGAGCGGCACGAGCACAACCCCCGCGCCCGGGACCGCCCCGTAATAGACGAACAAAATACCGAGGACAAGAGTGGCTATAAAAAAATCCAGAAGCAGGGCCACCGAGGTGGCCGCCGGCACGAGAAGGCGCGGAAAATATATCTTGGTTATGAGGTTTGACTCCGTCACGAGACTGCCCGACGCGAGGCCGAGGACCCCGGCGAAGTAGTTCCACGGGATAAGGCCGATGAGGACAAAGAGGGGATAGGGCGCGCCGTCGGAGGGCATGCTGGCCAGGCGGCCGAAGATGAAGGAAAATATAAGCATGGCCAGAAGCGGCTGGAGCACGGCCCATATAACACCGAGGGCGGTCTGCTTGTATTTAATCTTTATATTACGCCAGGTGAGGAAAAAAAGGATTTCCCTGAACTTCCATAATTCACGGAAGTTTACCGGTATCCAGCCCTTTTGAGGTTTTATGATCGTTACGTCAGACATTTTTTCCTTCATCGTATATGCGTTAAAGGCGGCCACCCGGCCCCTTTAGCCGGGGAGTAACCCATTTTCCCTGAGATAAGCAAATATGGCGTCGACACCATCTTCAGGGGTCTTCTCATCGGTCCTTATATGAACCTCCGGGGTGTGGGGCTCTTCATAGGGGTCGTCTATGCCGGTAAACTGCTTTATCTCGCCTCTTCTCGCCTTCGCGTAAAGGCCCTTTGTATCCCTCTTCTCGCATTCCTCCACGGGGCAGTCAACGAAGACCTCCACAAAGGCCCCTTTTCCCCCCACGTGCTCTATTTCCCTCCTGACTTCGCCCCTCACCTCTCTATAG
>JBHHVI010000106.1:0-2244 GCA_046754225.1 Thermodesulfobacteriota bacterium
CATTGTCTTTGGAAACATAAGGCTTGTGCGTTGATTGTTTTGAGGTGTCTTTTTGTCGATAAGCTGGAAACTTAAAAGGAACGCGCATTGTCTTTGGAAACATAAGGCTTGTGCGTTGATTGTTTTGAGGTGTCTTTTTGACGGTAAGCTGGAAGCTTAAAAGGAACGCGCAAAAAATTCTCGAGAGGGAGAAGGGGACGGTCTACAAGGACCCCGGCGCCGGGGTCAATGTATGCGTTCTTTATCCCAACACCTACGCCCTCGCCATGGCCAACCTCGGTTTCCAGACCGTTTACCACCTCTTCAACTCTTTTGAGAATTGCGTCTGTGAGAGGAGTTTTCTGCCTGAGAGGGACGAGTTGGAGGATTTCTCAAAGGCCCCGCTCTTTTCTCTCGAATCCCAGAGGGCGTTAAAGGAGTTTGACATAATCGCCTTCTCCATCCCCTTTGAGGAGGATTATATAAATATCCCTTCTCTACTCGCCCTTGCCGAAATTCCGGTATTGTCGTCCCGGAGAAGCGAAAGAGACCCCCTTGTAATAGCCGGAGGGATAGCGCCATCACTGAACCCCGAACCGCTCGCCGACATGATGGACCTCTTTGTCATGGGAGAGGCCGAGGGGGCTGTAAGGGGGTTTTTAGACCTCTACATTCGCGCCGAAGACGCTGGAATAAAGGACCGGGAGGAGTTTTTAAGAGAGTTCGACGCCCTGCCTTTTGTCTATGTCCCCTCCCTCTATGAGTTTATTTACGATGGTAGTGTGGTAAGGGAAATAAAGCCCCTCAAGGGGGCCAAGACCAGTATAAGGGCGTCAAAGAACCTGTCTCTGGACGCCTTTCCCATACCCCGGAATTTTGTTACCACTCCGGATTCGGCCTTTAAGGAGGCCTCACTTATTGAGATAGAGCGGGGATGCGGCCGCGGGTGCAGGTTCTGCGCCGCCGGGTTTTTATGCATGCCGCCGAGGCAGAGGTCAATGGAGGAGGTAAAAAAAGCCGTCTTGGGGGGCCTGGAGGCGACGGGAAAGGCCGGGCTCGTTGGCACGGCCGTCTCGGAATACCCGGGGCTTAAGGAGGTATTACGCGAGGGGATAAAAAAGGGGGGTTCGATGACGTTGAGCTCGCTACGGGTGGATGTGCTCGACGGGGAACTTATCGGGCTTTTGAAGGAGTCGGGTTACAGGACCGTTACCTTCGCCCCTGAGGCCGGTTCAGAGAGGATGAGGAAGGTCGTAAACAAGGGGATAAGAGACGAGGAGATTTTAGAGGCGGTAAGGGCCGTGGTAGAGGCGGGCTTTACAAGGATAAAACTTTATTTCCTTACGGGACTTCCGGGAGAGTCAGACGCCGACGCCCGCGCCATAGCCGAACTCGCCGTAGAGATAAAATCCATAATGAAAAAGGGTTTCCTGACGCTCAGCATCAACCCATTTATCCCCAAACCCTGCACCCCTTTCCAGTGGCACGGGTTCTGTGATGCGGCCGTCATAAACAAAAGATTGTCCCTTATAAAAAAAGCGCTCTCTAAAATACCGGGCGTAACCATAAAGGCGATGAACCCGGCCGAGGCCTTTTTTCAGGCCTATATATCGAGGGCCGACAGGAGGGCCGCCGGGCTTATCATGGGCGCCTCATCCATGGGCATGAGGAGCGCGATAAAGGGAAAAAAGGAATTCATGGAGGCTTCGGTCTACAGGAACAGGGAAAAAGATGAAATCCTGGCCTGGCACATGATAGACCACGGCCTTAAGAAGGGATACCTGTGGAATGAGTACGAGAGGGGGCTCAAGGGGCTTTTGACAGGGCCCTGTAACGTGGGGTCCTGCTTCAGGTGCGGGGTCTGCAGCCCGGAGTTTTTTAAGGATTAAAGAATATGGACGCCGAAGAGATCAAAAAATACCTGCCCCTTGTAAGGAAGCCTTCGCGCTACATAGGGGGCGAGGTCAATTCCATAAAAAAAGACCCGGCCCGGGTGAAGCTCAGGTTCGGCCTCGCCTTCCCCGATACCTACGAGGTGGGGATGAGCCATCTGGGGATGCAGATACTCTACCAGCAACTGAACGCGAGGGAGGATATCGCCGCGGAGAGGGTCTTCGCGCCCTGGGCGGATATGGAGGCCCTTTTAAGGGATAAGGGCGCGCCTCTTACGACCCTTGAATCGGGCATCCCGCTGACCGAACTCGATATAATGGGCTTTTCCCTGCAGTACGAACTCTCTTATACCAATATCCTGAACATGCTTGA
>JBHHVI010000107.1:0-2181 GCA_046754225.1 Thermodesulfobacteriota bacterium
CAAAAAGGGTTTTAACGGGTAAAGAGTCAGACCGGGGGCGCAAAAAGGGTTTTAATTTTAACGCTTTTATAGCGCCGGGACGGAAAAAAACCCCCGCCGCCCGTCTTCTCCCTTTAAAAACCTTTAAAAGCGTGGTAAATTTTCTGTAAACCGCGCGCCGGAAGAGGCGGGCGGTTCGACGTTGGTATATAAAGAAGTATATTAAAAAAAGGACTCTCGCACTCTGATGTTCAAGTCCATACAGCGGTTTTTCGATAAAAAAATAAAAAACCCCTCTGGCGTCACCGGGGCCGAGGTGACTGAAAGGGGCCTTTACACCGCCACCGCCGCTCTTCTTATAGAGGCGGTAAAGGCCGATTCCACGGTAAAGGACGCCGAACTCAAGGCCGTTACACGCGCCCTTGAGAAGACCTTCGGACTCAGCCCAGACGAGACCCTTGAGCTCGTGACGCTCGCCGAAAAAGAGGCCGCCGACTCGGTATCCCTCTACCAGTTCACCAGCCTAATAAACAGGGGTTTCTCTTATGAGATGAAGAAGCGCATCGTAGGGCTTCTCTGGAGCGTGGTCTTCGCGGACATGGAAATGGAGAAGCACGAAGAGCATCTTGTAAGAAAAACAGCGGACCTTCTCGAGGTCTCGCACAGGGATTTTATCGACGCCAAGATCAAGGCGAAAAAGAACGCCGGGGCCCGTGGTTAAAGGAGAGGAAATGCACGTTACGAGTCCGAGTTACAGTTTCACCATACGCATAAAGGCCGTCAACAGGCCGGGCATGGTGGGCTCCATCACTTCGGCCATAGGTAAACTCGGCGGCGACATAGGGGCCATCGACATCGTCAAAACGGACAAGGGCGGCGTCGCGAGGGATTATACCGTCAACGCCGGTAATGAGGAACACGCGGAAAAGATCGTGGAGGAGCTCGGCAAACTTGACGGCATAGAGGTTACCAACGTCTCGGACAGGACCTTCCTTATCCACCTCGGCGGTAAGATAAGCATAGAAAACAGGTTCCCCTTGAAGACGCGCGACGACCTCTCCATGGCCTACACCCCCGGTGTTGCGAGGGTCTGTGATGAAATAGTAAAAGATAAGGACAAGGTCTATAACCTCACCATCAAAAGGAACACCGTGGCCATAGTCACCGACGGCTCGGCGGTCCTCGGTCTCGGTGACATAGGCCCCGCGGCGTCCATACCGGTCATGGAGGGCAAATCCATGCTCTTTAAAAGGTTCGGGGGCGTAAACGCCTTCCCCCTGCCGCTGGCCTGCCGCGACGTTGATGAAATCGTCGAGACGGTAGTTCGTATCTCACCCATATTCGGGGGGATAAACCTTGAGGACATCTCGTCGCCGCGGTGCTTCGAGGTGGAAAAGAGGCTCGCCGAAAGGCTCGACATACCCGTATTTCACGACGACCAGCACGGCACCGCGGTAGTCGTCCTCGCCGGGGTTACGAACGCGCTCAAGGTGGTGGGCAAGCGCTTGAAGGATATAAAGATAGTCGTCTGCGGAATGGGCGCCGCCGGGATCTCGTGCTCAAAACTCCTTATGGCCGCCGGGGCGGAAAATATAATAGGAGTGGACACCTCGGGCATCCTCTTTAGAGGCAGGACCAAAAACATGAACGAGATAAAAAGGGACTTCGCCAACCTGACCAATCCGGAGAATGTAAAGGGCTCCCTTGAAGACGCCTTTATCAAGGCGGACATCTTTATAGGGGTATCGGCCCCGGATATAGTCACAATCGACATGTTAAAGAGGATGAGTAAAGACGCCGTGCTCTTCGCGCTATCCAACCCCAACCCCGAGATAGCCCCCCACAGGGCGGCCCCTTATGTGCGGATTATCGGCTCGGGGAGGTCCGACTACCCTAACCAGATAAATAACGTGCTGTGTTTCCCCGGCTTCTTCAAGGGGCTCCTCGAATGCAACGCGACCACGGTGAATGACGAGATGAAGCTGCAGGCGGCCGCGGCCATAGCGTCGGTGGTGAGTGGCGATGAACTCAGTGAAGAGTACATAATCCCCAGCGTATTTGACAAAAAGGTCCCTCAAAGGGTGGCCGAAGAGGTGGTAAAGGCCGCTACAAAAACAGGTGTCGCCCGGAGGGTCTCCAAGCTGTATTAAGTACGCCGCGGCCCGGCCAATCGTTAAAAACCCCCGTCATAAAAACCCTTTC
>JBHHVI010000108.1:0-2086 GCA_046754225.1 Thermodesulfobacteriota bacterium
TCGTCGAGCTTCACCAGACGCCATGCACCATCATCGAGGCCGAAGAGAGCCCCCGGACCTTTGTATCCACGAATATAGACGACTGCATCCGCATAAATAAAGAGACGGCCGGGCAGAGGTCCTTCAAGGTCCTGCGCCTGAAGGCCGGGAAGACCGTCTTCAGGGTTACAAACACCAACGTCCCCTATGATCTCGGTTTCTGGGTAAGGGGCAGGGGGGTGGGGAGGTTTACCCTGCCGTCCGTTTCGGGCGGAGGGCTCAAGACGGGCTCCACAAAGGACTACGTCATAGACCTTGAGCCCGGCGAGTATTTGTACAGTTGCCCCCTTAACCCCACGCCCGATTATCCCCTTATAGTGGAATGAGGGGCCTTTTTATGCGCGCGGGACGCGGCGTTTGGCGGCGCTGAAGATTAAAGGAGAAGAGATGGAAGAGACAAAACGCATAGCCCTCGTGGCCCACGACAACAGAAAAAAGGACCTCATCGAATGGGCCGAATGGAATCACGACGTTCTTACGCACCACAAGTTAATCTCCACCGGGACGACGGGCAGGCTCGTCGAAGAGGCCATAAGGAAGGGGCTCGGCCCCGATGAGGCGGGCGCTTTTGAGGTGACGAAACTCAAGTCAGGCCCCCTCGGCGGTGACCAGCAGATGGGGGCGATGATAGCCGATGGGAAGATCGACTTGATGATATTCCTCTGGGACCCCATGGAGCCCCAGCCCCACGATGTCGACGTCAAGGCGCTCCTCAGGATAGCCGTCCTTTATAATATTCCAACGGCGTGCAACCGTTCCACGGCGGACTTCCTCATCTCTTCGCCCCTTTTAAACAACCCCTACGAGCCGGCCCTTAAGGACTACTCCGGGTACATAGGACGTACCGTCAGGTATGAGGAATAAAAGCCCATTTTAAACGGGCGTCCGCGCATTTTGTCCGCGCTGAATTTGTAGCCCTGAGAAATCACCTGATACTCTTTTCAACCGTTTTCTCACCGGGCCGGGCCGGCACGGCCCGCCCGCCATGGAGGTGAACCAGAGATGCTCAACGACCTGCTGCAAAAGACCTTTTTCGGAAACACCGCGCTCAGTTACATAATCGTGGCGGGCGCGATAGTCCTGGGCTTTATCGTTGTAAGGATATTCACTTCCGTGGTGATAGGGGCGCTTCGCAGGTGGTCGATTAAGACCGCCGGCAAGCTCGATGACATCATCATAGCGATCATGAGAAAGAACGCCGTGCCGCTCCTTTACTACGGCGTATTCTACGTGGCCACGCGGAGTCTCGTCCTTCCCTCGGCCCTCGCCAAGGCCATAGACGTCATCGGCGTGGTGCTGCTCACCCTGCTGAGCATCCGGCTCATAAGCGGGCTCGTTGTCTACATCTTTGAGCATTACTGGCTCAAAGGCACGGAGCCGGAGAAGCAGAGGGCCTTTAAGGGGGTGATGCCCGCCATAAAGGTGGTGATCTGGGGCATCGGCATAATCTTTCTCCTCGACAACCTCGGCTTCAAAATATCGACGGTCATAGCCGGGCTCGGCATAGGCGGCGTGGCCGTGGCCCTGGCCGCACAGGCCGTGCTGGGAGACCTCTTCAGCTACGTCTCCATAATCATGGACCGTCCCTTCGAGACGGGGGACTTCATCATCCTCGAGAGCGGTCATCTCGGCACGATCGAGCACATAGGGATAAAGACCACCCGGCTGAGGAGCCTCGGGGGGGAGCAGATAGTCGTCTCCAACTCCGACCTGACCAGCTCGCGCATAAGGAACTACAAGAGGATGGAGAAGAGGAGGGTGGTCTTCAAGCTCGGCGTTACATACCAGACGCCTCTGGAGAGGCTGAAGGAGATACCCGTCGTCATAAAGGATATCATAACCGGCATTAATGACACCACCTTCGACAGGTCGCATTTTTCCAGCTACGGGGACTTCAGCCTGGACTTCGAGACCGTATACTACGTGCTCTCAAGCGACTACAACAAGTACATGGACACACAGCAGGAGATAAACCTCGCCATATACGGGGAGTTTGAGAAGAGGAGTATAGAGTTCGCCTACCCCACGCAGACGATTTTCATGGAAA
>JBHHVI010000109.1:0-1961 GCA_046754225.1 Thermodesulfobacteriota bacterium
CCTGTAATTATCGTTAAAACTATTCCACGGTCACGCTCTTGGCGAGGTTACGCGGCTGGTCTACGTCCGTGCCCTTTAATACGGCTATATGGTAGGCGAGGAGTTGCAGGGGCACGGAGAAGAGGATGGGTGTAAGGTGGGCCGGCGCAGGCGGCACTGTTATGATATCGTCCACCCTCCCCTTAATATCCCCCTCACCCTCGTTTACAACGGCGATAATCCTACCGCCCCGCGCCTTTACCTCTTCCATATTCCCGAGCATCTTGGGGTATGAGGGGTCTTTCGGAGCGAGGGCCACAACCGGCATATCCTCGTCTATAAGGGCGATGGGGCCGTGCTTCATCTCCCCGGCGGGATAACCCTCGGCGTGGATATAGGAAATCTCCTTCAGTTTAAGCGCCCCTTCGAGGGCTATGGGGTAGTTTATGCCCCGGCCGATATAGATAAAATCCCTGTAATGAAAATATTTTTTGGCGAGGGCCTCTATCTTCGGCGCGCCCTCGAGTATCGCCTCGATCTTCCCCGGCATCATGACCAGTTCATGGATGAGTGATTTGCCCTCCACGGCGTCGAGCCTCCCGGCGCCCCTCCCGAAGTAGAGGGCCATGAGATAGAGGGCCGTAAGCTGGGTGGTAAAGGCCTTTGTGGAGGCCACGCCTATTTCAGGCCCGGCGTGGGTCATGAAACTCCAATCGGCCGCCCTCGTAAGGCTCGATTCCATGACGTTACAGATGGAAATGACGGTCGCGCCCTTTTTCTTCGCCTCCCTTACCGCCGCCATGGTATCGGCCGTCTCGCCCGACTGGGAGATGGCTATTACAAGGTCACCCGGGCCGGCGAGAGTGTCCCTGTAGCGGAACTCGCTGGCGAGGTCCACTTCGGTGGTAACGCCGAAGAACCTCTCAAAGAGGAATTTGCCCACAAGGGCCGCGTGCCATGAAGTGCCGCACGCTATTATGTAGACCCGACCTATGGAGGGAGCGTCTATCTTCAGATTATTTAAAAAGACCTCACCCGTCTCCTCGATGATATTGCCCCTGAAGGTGTCGGTCACGGCCCTGGGCTGCTCGAATATCTCTTTAAGCATAAAGTGGCGGTACCCGCCCTTTTCCGCCATCACCGGGGTCCAGTCGATGTATACCGGTTCTTTACCGGCCTTTTTTCCGTCTTTTGAGAAGACCTCCACCTTTCCGTCCTTTATGGCCGCCACATCTCCGTCCTCTAAAAATACCGCGCGCCTCGTTATGTCGAGTATGGCCGGTATGTCGGAACTGAGTATAGCCTCCCCCTCCCCCACACCCACTATAAGGGGGCACTCCATCCGCGCCCCGACAATGGTTCCGGGCTCAAGCTCGCTTATTACGGCAAGGGCGAATGTGCCCTTTACGGGTTTCAGGGCGTTTACAACGGCCTCTTTAAGGGGCTTGCCTTTTTTCACCTCACGGCATATAAGATGTGCGAAGACCTCGGTGTCCGTCTCGGATTTGAACTCGGCCCCCTCCTTCTGGAGCTCCTCCTTAAGGGCAAGGTAATTCTCGATTATCCCGTTATGGACGACGGCCACGGGGCCCTCCCGGTGGGGATGGGCGTTCGCCTCGCTCGGTCTGCCGTGGGTGGCCCAGCGCGTGTGCCCTATTCCGGTGCTCCCTTCAACAGGCGCTCCGGCCACCATTGCCGCGAGCCCGGCGAGTTTACCGACGCTCCTTCGGATCTCTATCTTCCCGTCTTGCTGGACGGCGAGCCCCGAAGAGTCGTACCCTCTATACTCAAGCCTTTTAAGCCCCTCTATGAGCACATGGGCCGCCTCTTTCGGGCCGGTATAACCTACTATGCCGCACATTTTATCTTACCTCAATATCCCGCACAAAAAAACGTAGCCGGCGGCGGGCCGGACCACGGCGTCTCTTTAACGGACGCGTTAAAAATTATTTGCCGGACCACGGCGTCTCTTTAACGGACGC
>JBHHVI010000110.1:0-1891 GCA_046754225.1 Thermodesulfobacteriota bacterium
AGGCACGGCCAAACAAACGGAGAAAGACGGCGGGCGATGCCCGCCCTACGAAACTTTTCAGCCATACAGCAGGGCATAAATCTTTTTCCTCGTTTCCTTATATTCAATAAAATATATCACAGATATTTTAAAGCCCAAATATAAAAACCCCCCGCATTCCGCGGGGGTTTTATTGTCTGGTTCTATCTTATGGGATTGCTTCCCCTTCGCTTCGCTCTGGGCTTCGGCTCACCCGCTCGCAATGACGACGGTCGGTTCAGCGTCCCTGCCGGGCCCTTCTCCTGTTGTTGCCGTTGCCGCCGTTGGAGCGGTTCCTTACGGGGGCGCGGCGGCTGAACTGAACTGAAGGCCTCCTGTGGCCCCGGCCGGCCTGTCTCTGCTGTTGGCGGTGTCCACCCTCGGGGCACTCGCCTTGCTCAAAACCCTCTATCCTCCTTACGGGGATGTCGCGGCGCAAGAGTCGATGGATGCTCTTAAGGAGGGGCTGCTCGTCCCTGCATACGAGGGAGAGGGCCGCGCCCTCTTCGCCCGCCCTCCCGGTACGCCCGATGCGGTGGACGTAATCCTCGGCGACGTTAGGGAGCTCGAAGTTCACCACGTGGGGCAAATTGTCTATATCGAGGCCGCGCGCGGCTATGTCGGTGGCCACGAGCGTCCTTACGGCGCCCTTCTTGAATTCGGCAAGCGCCCTTGTGCGGGCCGCCTGGCTCTTGTTGCCGTGTATGGCCGTCGCGCTTATGCCGTCCTTCATGAGCTGGCCGGCGAGGCGGTTCGCGCCGTGCTTGGTGCGCGTGAATACGAGGACGCGGTTCCATTCGCCCTCCCTTATGAGGTGAGAGAGGAGTTCGCGCTTGCGCGAATGGCCCACGGGGTGCACCACCTGGCTTATTGTCTCGGCGGCGACGCTCCGGCGCGCCACCTCTATCATCTCGGGGTTATGGAGAAACCCGTCGGCAAGGGTCTTGATTTCATCGGTGTATGTAGCCGAAAAGAGCAGGTTCTGCCTCTTTACGGGCAGGAGCTTCAGTATCCTCTTTATATCGTGGATAAAGCCCATGTCGAGCATGCGGTCGGCCTCGTCAAGGACCAGTATCTCCACCTTCGAGAGGTTTACGGTGCGCTGGGAGGCGTGGTCCAAAAGCCGGCCCGGAGTGGCCACGAGTATGTCCACGCCACGGCGGAGCTTGTCTATCTGCGGGTTTATGCCCACGCCGCCGAATACTACTGTCGAGCGAAGCGGCATGTGCCTGCCGTAGGTGCGGAAGCTTTCCTCTACCTGTGCGGCGAGCTCGCGCGTGGGGGTGAGGATGAGGGCCCTGGGGAATCGCCCCCTGCCGCCGGTTTTGGTTAATATCTGTAGCATTGGCAGGGCGAAGGCGGCGGTCTTGCCCGTGCCTGTCTGCGCCCCGGCGAGCACGTCGCGCCCCTTGAGGACTACCGGGATGGTGCTTGCCTGTACGGGCGTGGGTGTGGTGTAGCCTTCGGCCTGAACGGCACGCAGCAGTTCGGCCTGAAGGCCGAGTTCATCGAACTTCATATGATAATACTCCATGTAAAGGGCCTACCCGCTTTTACGGGCCGGTCTCAGGCTTGTTAATTAAGGTTATTGCGGTGAAAGGGTTGAAGGATTAAGGATGGGATCAACCATGACTCTGCGTGTACCGACCGGTTGGTACTAACTATTTATATAGCACTTTAGCATGTATGGAGGCGGATGTACAGGGAAAAAAGAAGGGGGTTTTCTTTGCCGAGCCGGTCCAGGAAACAAAACCCCCGGCTTCCAGAATCAGCGGGGGTTTTTGATTTCACGTTCTATATATTTAAAACTCAGTCCAGCGTCTTTTTCTTGAGTTTTACGGGCTTCTCCTCTTCTTCCTCCTGCCTGAGCCTC
>JBHHVI010000111.1:0-1833 GCA_046754225.1 Thermodesulfobacteriota bacterium
TGCGCGACTAACCCCTGCTCCACGAAATAACTCTATGTAATGTGAAGTTTGCCGTACACTTGACAGTAAAGATAAGAGGAAATTATGAAGAAGAGATTGAGCGTTTTTATCGCCGCCGTAACCTTTGCCGTTCTTTCCGCCCTGCTGATTCCTCACGGGCAGGCCGGGGAAATGGTGCTGGCGAAGTCGAAGAACCCATGCGCGGCTGTGAACCCGTGTTCCATGAGGAAAAACCCCTGCTCGGCCAACCCCTGCTCCATGAAGGCGGGGGCCTCCTCGGATGTAATCCTCATAAGGTCAAAGGCGATAAAGAGTACCAAGGACTTGAGGCGGTTGGGCAAAAAACTGTGGAAAGACACCAGGCTGGGCAAATCGGGCCTCGCCTGCGACACCTGTCATCCCAAAGGCATGGGGCTAAAGAAGACTCCCTACCCCAAATATATTAAGATGCCCAATGACATAGTGACCCTGGACCAGATGATAAACTTCTGTATGCAAAACCCCATGAAGGCCAAACCCCTTGCGTGGTCCTCTCAGGAGATGACGGCCATCGCCGCCTATGTAGTCTCGAATTCGAAAGGCGGGTCTCCCGCCATGAACCCCTGCGCGGGCAAAAACCCCTGCGCCATGAAGAACCCCTGCGCGGGGAAATAGGAGATTTTCACCCTGTTGATTAAGTTCATGGGATTAATCTTCCTTTTAATCGTAATCTCTCCCCCTTCAGCCATGGGGGGAGGGGTTACGATTAAAAGCCACTGGAAGAGGCCCATAAGCGTCAACCCTTCCTTTTCAGCTGAGGACCTCCATCCTGAAAAGTGCAACCCATGTCACGAAGGCCGTTACAGGGACTGGTCCGCGTCGCTCCACAGCAGGAGCGTGGGGCCGGGGCTGACGGCACAGCTTGACCCAGAGGCCGATCCCGGATTCGCCATGTCGTGCTATTTCTGCCATGCCCCCCTTTCCATGCAGAATGAAATCAAACCGGGCGGCCCGTCCGCCGGCGGTTATATCAGGAATGAATCCTTTGACAAGAGATTAAAAGGTTCGGGTGTAAGTTGCGCGTCGTGTCATTTCCGCCGGGCCCAGGTCTACGGGCCCACGGCGCCACGCGCCGAAGGCGTCGAGGGTTCGAAAAAGGCGGACCACGCCTCGCTTGAGAAAAGTTTTTTCGAAAGGTCTGAATTCTGCGCCGCCTGCCATCAACTGGACGCGGGTTACAGGGTGAACGGAAAACTCCTTGTCAATACTTACATGGAATGGAAGGAGAGCCTTTACGGGAAGAGGAATATAACGTGCCAGATCTGCCATATGCCCGGCCGGAGGCACCTCTTTAAGGGCATACACGACCCCGCCATGACAAAAAGCGCCGTTACCTTCACCGCTGAGTGGTCAAAAACTCCGCCGTCGGCGAGGCTCACCATAACCAACTCAGGAGCCGGCCATTATTTTCCCACCTACACCACGCCACAAGTTGTCATAAGGGGATACCGGCTTGATTCAAAGGGCAGTAAAATAAAGGGGTCGGTAAAAGAGGCCTTTATCGGAAGAAAGTTGCCCGTCGACCTCTCGATGGAGCTCTTCGATACGAGGATAGCCCCCTTTAAGAGTTTTATCTTCGATTACCCCCTTAAGGGGAAGGGGTACGGCCGCGCCGAGAAACTCGTCTTTGAGGTCAAGGTCTACCCCGATGAGTTTTATAACAGGTTCTATAAGGCATCTCTCAAGGGGGATGTCGGCAATAAGGGCGCGGAATTCAGGGAGGCCCTTAAAAATACGAACCTCTCTCCCTATACCCTCTTCAAAAAAGAGTTTTTATTGAACGAGCAACTTGGC
>JBHHVI010000112.1:0-1606 GCA_046754225.1 Thermodesulfobacteriota bacterium
TGATAGAATCCCTGGGCCTCAAGGGGGGCGAAAGGGTACTTGACGTGGGCTCCGGGTCCGGTTACTCGAGCGCCGTCCTCTCGCTCCTCGCCCAAAAGGTTTACTCCGTGGAGAGGATACCGAAGATAGCCGAGAGGGCCGGAAAGCTTATTGACAGGCTCCACAGCGCTAATGTAGTCATAAGGGTGGGAGACGGCACCATGGGCTGGCCTGAAGAGGCGCCCTTTGACGCCATAATCGTCGGGGCAAGCCCGCCGGAAGTACCGGCCCCCTTTCTCGACCAGTTAAAGCCCGGCGGCAGGCTCGTCATCCCCGTTGGCAAAGACCCCGATTCACAGTCCCTCTTGAAGATCACAAAAAGGGGTTCCAGGTTCGTAAAGACGACTATCACCGGGTGCAGGTTCGTTCAACTCGTTGGCAGGTTCGGCTGGCCGAAATGATTTTTTTACGATTCTTTTTAACCACCCACGGGGGCGGGCTCATACCTTGAAGATATTAAAAAGACTCTACGAGTGGGTTTTGAGCTGGGCCCATAAGCCCCACGGCGCCGTGGCCCTCTTTATCCTCGCCTTCGCCGAGTCGTCTTTTTTCCCCATCCCCCCTGATATTCTCCTTATAGCCCTGTGCCTGTCGCTCGCCAGGAGGTCCCTGTATTTCGCCCTCATATGCTCCGTCGGCTCTGTGCTCGGCGGAGTATTCGGTTACGCAATAGGGCTTTACTTTATGAAGTTCATCGGCTACAATATCATTGGTTTTTACGGACTTACGGACAAATTCGATTACATACAGACGCTATACAGGAATTACGACGCCTGGGCCGTGGGTATCGCGGGCTTCACCCCCATACCCTATAAGGTCTTTACAATAACGGCCGGGGCCTTCAAAATAAACTTTATTGTCTTTGTCCTGGCGTCATTCGTCAGCCGGGCGGCGCGCTTTTTCATAGTCGCCCTTCTTATAAGGAGGTACGGCGAGCCCATAAAGGAATTTATAGACAGGTACTTCAACATCCTGACGCTCCTTTTCGCGGCCCTTCTCATCGGCGGGTTTATATTGATAAAGTTTGTAATATGATTTTTTAAGTGACGGTCAAGAGATATATCATAGGCGTTATCGGCAGCGGCGCGGAGGACCCGGAACTTAACGGCATGGCCGAAGAAGTGGGCGCCCTCATAGGGGAAGGAAACCACATCCTTGTCAGCGGCGGCCTCGGAGGCGTTATGGAGGCGTCGGCAAGGGGGGCAAAGTTGAAAGGCGGGCTTACCGTGGGGATTCTGCCGGGCAAAGACCCCGGCGCCGCCAACCCCCATATAGACATCCGGCTGCCCACGGGGCTCGGTGAGGGGAGAAACCTACTCATAATAAGGGCGTCAGCGGCCCTTATAGCTTTGGGCGGGGGTTACGGCACGCTTTCAGAGATAGCCTTCGCTCTCAAATTAAAAAAACCAGTGGTGGGCCTCAACACATGGGATGTCTCAGATGACATAATACCCGCCTCAACGCCCGGGGAGGCGCTGGAAAAAGTTTTAGCGGTTCTAAACGAAGGTAATTGCGCTGGAAAAAGTTTTAGCGGTTCTAAACGAAGGTAATTGCGCTGGAAAAAGTT
>JBHHVI010000113.1:0-1534 GCA_046754225.1 Thermodesulfobacteriota bacterium
AATTTTTTTAAGGAGACCACATGGGTTTTTTAGACTTTCTCACTCCCGTACAGACAGGGAAAAAGATTATAGAGATTCAGATCGCGCTTATCGGTAAGCACGTCTTCGATAACCTCTTGAGTGAAGAGGAAAAGCAGGAGTTGAGGGATTTTGTCAATAACGGGTTGGAGACGGGCGGCGTCGACAAAACATTTGACGGCCTCGACGTAAGAGTGCGCTATCTCCTCGTCGCCCTCGCCATGAAAAAGACAGGCGTTGACAGGGGGCTATTAAAGGACTTCAAGGTCTTCGTAAAAGACCCCTTCGCCATCGAAAAATACAGCCAGGCCCTCATCGCGGCGGCGGCAAAGACGGTCAGGCAAAAATACGAAATCGAGGTCGGTTTTTAGCCCGCCCTCTTAACCGGACACTTCACCCCCCGCCCTTTAAATCTCCTCTACGCTCGAAGGCTCTGTAAAGCCCAAAACCCCGTGGGCCATATTTATGTGGGGTATGGAACAAACATCCCTGCCGAGGATTGCCGTGCCGTAGGCGTCTATCGCCACGGGGTCAGCTCCGCCCGCGAGAATGCCCGGAGGCGGGTCGAGGGTGGGGCCCCATAGGTGGGCGTCCTTCATGCCCACTGTGGCGTCGAGGATCGTGAAGTCGGCCTTTCTGTAGGAGTTCACCTCGAATATGGATTCGTGGATGCGGGCGTGGAAGGCGGACTTTTTCCAGTGTCCGCCCTGCTGGTAGTGGACGGGCGGGGCGAGGCCGAACATGTTCTTCATGGTTAGCGTCACGCCTGAGAGGGTATGGGCCTTCAGGACGGGCACCGATATGAGGAAGCTCTCAAGGGCAAGGCGCGGCAGGTACATCTCCTTCCAGACCGTAAGTCCGGGGTTTGATAGTTTGACGAGTGGCTCTGTGTTGAGGTCGATGAGTTTTACTTCCCTTGACTCCGAAAGTCCCCTGTAGCCTAATTCATCGAAACAATAAAAAGTGTCGTAAGAGAGGGAGCCCGTGCCGTCGCCGACTATTATTTCTTTTACGGCCGTCCTTTCGATCAGGTAATCTACTATGGCCCCGACAAGTCCCACGGGCGTGGTGATGGGGGGCTTCAGGGCCTCGACGAGGTTGGGCTTTATGAGGACCCGCTCCCTTCCTTCAAGGGCGCGAGGGAGGCCCGAGGCGTCGAGGAGGGGGAAGACGGACCCTTTCCAGCCGCGCTCGTGTTTTATCACATAGAGTTTTTCTTTCTTTATAGTGTTATTGTCCATGGCCCTTTAAAGTTTTTTTGCGGGTTCCGATGCCGAGTTATTTTATTATAACTTATAACCGCGTCGAAAGGGAAGCCGTCAGCCGGGTAGGGTGAAAAATCTTGACTGCAAAACCGTAAGTGTTATATTTCTAAGATAATAGAGAGTCTCTTAATAAAATACGCGCCTGTAGCTCAGCCGGATAGAGCAACTGCCTTCTAAGCAGTGGGCCGGGGGTTCGAATCCCTCCAGGCGCGCCAGATTGTAAATTGGGTTGGCCCGGAGGCTAACCCTTA